>ONBC01000065.1 GCA_900315955.1 uncultured Prevotella sp. | reverse complement strand
TTCTATTTGCGAAATGTTAATAGATTGTCAATCAGTATATTGCAATGTTTGATTATTCGCGAAAGCCAGTAAAATGGCAAGTGGGAAACTTTAGTAAGACAGAAAGAAAAAGCCGGGCCGTCCTGGTCCGGTGTAAATTCTCTCTTGTTCGCGGAACCCGGCTCGTGTGAGTAGGGTTCCGTTTTTCATTTGATAATTCTTCTTAAAAGTTAGCGCAAAAACCGTTTCGTGCCCATATATTTTGTAACTTTACCGCATAAATATTACTTTTGGAAACTGTAAACTTTTATGAATCAAACTTGTCTCCATTCGCGCCATGTGGCTATGGGCGCACTCATGCAGCCTTTCGCAGGCTTTGACATGCCAATACAATACACATCTATTATAGATGAGCACAACGCCGTGCGGCATCACTGTGGCGTTTTCGATGTCTCCCACATGGGTGAGGTCATCGTCACGGGGCCTGACGCCGCCCGTTTTGTCAACCATATCTTTACCAATGATGTCAATGCCGTCCAGCCGGGGAAGGTGCTCTACGGCATGATGTGCTATCCCGACGGTGGCACGGTGGACGATACGTGCATCTGCAAGCTCGCCGATGATAAGTTCTTCCTCACGATCAATGCCGCCAACATCGACAAGGACGATGCGTGGATCGACAAGAACGCCGAGGGCTTCGATATCCATATCGACTATGCCAGTGACCGTTACGGACAGCTTGCCATCCAGGGACCGGAGAGCGAGCAGGTCGTGGAGACGGTGTTGGGCATCCCCTGTCATGAGCTTAACTTCTATGAGGTGAAGACCGTGGGCGACATCCTTATCTCCCGTACGGGCTATACCGGAGAGGATGGCTTTGAGGTCTATGGCACTCACGAGTGGATCATCTCCTGCTGGGACAAGCTCATGGACGCTAAGGTCACGCCGTGCGGCCTCGGCTGCCGCGACACGCTGCGCTTCGAGGTGGGGCTGCCGCTCTACGGCGATGAGTTGTCGAAAGACATCTCGCCCGTCATGGCGGGGCTGAGCATCTTCGTGAAGTTTGACAAGCCGGAGTTTATTGGCAAGGAGGCACTGCTCAAGCAGAAGACCGAGGGGGTCGCCAAACGGCTGCGGGGTATCGAGCTCGATGCCCATGCCGTGCCGCGTCACGGCTATCCCGTCCTGAAAGACGGGCAGCAGGTCGGCGAGGTGACAACGGGCTACCGGCTTATCTCCGTGGACAAGAGTTGCGCCGTGGCGCTCGTGGACAGTGCGTTGAAGCTCGGTGACCGTGTGGAGATACAGATCCGCAAGAAGACGTTCCCCGGCACCGTTGTCAAGAAGAAGTTCTACGACAAGCATTATAAGAAATAAGTATTAACCTTTAATAACCGATACGATTATGTCAGAAGTGAAGCAAGGACTCTACTACACAGAGTCGCATGAGTATGTACGTGTAGAGGACGATTATGGCTATGTAGGTATCACCGATTATGCCCAGCAGCAGCTTGGCAACATCGTCTATGTCGATATGCCGGAGGCCGACGACGAGGTCACGGCAGGCGAGGAGTTTGGTGCGGTGGAGAGTGTCAAGGCGGCTTCCGACCTCAACTCCCCCGTCTCGGGAACCGTGGAGGAGGTCAACGAGGCGTTGGAGGATCATCCGGAGCTCATCAACAAAGATGCCTTTGGCAACTGGATCATGAAAGTGAAACTCGCCGACAAGTCAGAGCTGGACAGTCTGATGAGTGCCGACGCTTATGATAAATATTGTCAGAGCCTATGAACTTTAAGTATTTTCCTCATACGCCCGACGATATCGCCACGATGCTTGCCCGTTGCGGCGTGAAGGATATCGACGCGCTCTATTCGGATGTGCCCGAGGCAGTGCGGCTCAAAGGCGACTATGACCTTCCCGAGGCGATGAGCGAGGCGGAGCTGCGGGCTCACTTCGCGGAGCTGGGCAAGAAGAACAAGCCGTTGACCTGTTTTGCCGGTGCCGGTGTCTACGACCATTATATCCCTGCTGTGGTGCCGTCGATCTGTGCCCGTTCCGAATATCTGACGAGCTATACGCCCTACCAGGCAGAGGTGTCGCAGGGCACCCTCCATTATATCTTCGAATATCAGACGATGATGGCGGAGCTGACGGGCATGGAGGTGAGCAACGCCTCGATGTATGACGGTACGACCGCCACGGCTGAGGCGGCGATGATGGCCATGGCAGCTTCACACAAAGCCACGCGTGTGCTCATCTCCGCCACGGTGGACAAGAAGACGCTCGCCGTCGTGAAGACCTATGCCCACGTGCATGGCTTTGAGCTCGGCCTCATCGCTGAGGACAAGGGGGTGACAAGCGCTGACGATCTCAAGGAGATGGTGGCGCAGGGCGGCGTGGCCGGTGTCATCGTGCAGCAGCCTAACCGTTATGGCATCGTGGAGGACTTCACGGGTTTTGCCGATGCCTGTCACGCGCAGAAAGCGCTCTTCATCATCAACAGTGTCGCCGCCGACCTCGCCCTGCTCAAGACACCGGGCGAGTGGGGTGCCGACGTGGCGGTGGGAGAGGCACAGAGCCTCGGCATCCCGATGTCGTATGGCGGTCCTTATCTCGGTTATATGTGCACGCGTGAGAAGCTCGTGCGTAAGATGCCGGGACGTATCGTCGGACAGACCGTGGACACCCAGGGCCGCCGTGCCTTTGTCCTGACCCTTCAGGCGCGTGAGCAGCATATCCGCCGCCAGAAAGCAACGTCGAACATCTGTTCCAATGAGTCGCTGCTCGCCCTCTGGGTGACGATCTACCTCAGTATCATGGGCAAGGAAGGTGTCAAGGAGGCTGCACAGATCTCCTACGACGGCGCCCATCACCTCCACGACGCGCTCCTCGCCACGGGGAAGTTCACGGAGGCGTTCTCCCGTCCTTTCTTCAACGAGTTCTGTCTCAGATACGACGGCGACGTGCCCCAACTGCTGCAGCGGTTAGCCGACAACGGTATCCTCGGCGGCGTCGACATGGGCAACAACGTCCTCATGATTGCCGTCACCGAGCAGCGTACCTTGGAGGAGATAGAGAAATATGTAAGTCTGGTGTGATCCTTTATTTAGAAAATAGACGATATGAATAATAAACTATATGGCGACCTCATCTTTGAGCGCTCGAAGCCCGGACGTCGCGCCTACTCGCTGCCTAAGAACCGGTTCGGTCACTATGATGTGCCGGAAGGAGAACGGCGGGCGGAAGACGCTGCACTGCCCGAGTGCGATGAGATGACCGTCGTGCGTCATTATACCAATCATAGCGGCAACAACTTTGGGGTGCTCAATGGCTTCTACCCATTAGGCTCCTGCACGATGAAATATAACCCGCCTGTCAATGAGGAGATCGCTGCCCTCCCGGCGTTCTCCACGCTCCATCCTTTGCAGCCCGATGCTTCGGCTCAAGGTGCCATGGAAGCTGAGTGGGAGCTGCGCCACGCCCTGTCTGCTATCACGGGTATGTCCGATTTCACCCTCAACCCGTGCGCCGGTGCCCATGGTGAGCTGACCGGCCTGATGATCATACGCGCCTATCACGAGGACCGTGACGACAAAGCGCGTAAGAAGGTCATCGTCCCCGACTCCGCCCACGGCACGAACCCCGCCTCCGCCGCTGTCTGCGGCCTTGAGGTCGTAGAGGTGAAGAGTACGGCTGACGGACGCGTCGATGTCGAGGATCTCAAGCCGCTCCTCGGACCCGATGTGGCAGCGATGATGATGACGAACCCTAATACCCTCGGACTCTTCGAGCACGACATCCCGGAGATTGCCCGGCTCGTCCACGACTGTGGGGCGCTGATGTACTACGACGGTGCTAACCTCAACCCGCTCCTCGGCATCTGCCGCCCGGGCGACATGGGCTTCGACGTCATGCATGTCAACCTCCACAAGACGTTCTCTACGCCCCATGGCGGCGGTGGTCCGGGCTCCGGTCCTGTCGGCGTGCGCAAAGGTCTGGAGAAATACCTGCCTTATCCTCGTGTGGAGCGTGAGGGTGACACGTTTGTGCTCAATCACGGACACGAGGCTGCCTCGTCATCGCCTACGGCCCATGAGATCCATGTCGGTGCCTTCACGGGTAACTTCGCCATCCAGATCCGTGCCCTTGCCTACATCCTGTCCTTGGGTAAGGAGAACATCAAGTGGGTAGGACCGCTTGCCACACTCAATGCCAACTACGTGAAAGAGAGCTTGAAGGATGCTTACGAGCTGCCTATCTCCGGACCGTGTAAGCATGAGTTTGTGTTCAATGGGTTGAAGGATAAGTCGACAGGGGTGACCACGCTCGATGTCGCCAAACGGCTGCTCGACTATGGCTATCATGCGCCGACGATCTACTTCCCGTTGCTTTTCCATGAGGCGATGATGATTGAACCGACGGAGAATGAGAGTCTCGAGACCCTCAACGCGTTTATCGACGTGATGCATAAGATCGCCCAGGAGGCCGTCGAGACACCTGACACGGTCAAGGGTGCCCCGCACAACACGCCTATCACGCGTGTCGACGATGTCCTCGCTGCCCGCCATCCGGTCTTACGATACGCTAAGGAATGAGAATTATGCCAAAATCGCTTATTATCATCGGCTGTGGCCCCGGTGGGTATGCCACAGCCGAATATGCAGCCAAGGAAGGTATGACGGTCACCGTCTTCGAGAAAGGAGAGGCGGGTGGCACCTGCCTCAACCGGGGCTGCATCCCCACGAAAGTCTATTGTCATGCCGCGACGCTCGTCCTCGACAACGCTCAGGCAGCAGGCTGGGGCCTGTGGCAGTCGGCACCGCCCGCCATCGACTTCGCCCGGCTTCATGCGCATAAGGACGCTGTCGTGGCGCAGTTGCGTGAGGGAGTGGAGACGCTCATGGCCCAGCCGGGCATCACCTTTGTCCGGGGGGCGGCGTGTCTGAAGGATGCCCATACCGTGACGTGCGACGGACACGACTATGCGGCTGACTATATCCTTATCGCTACCGGCTCCCATCCTGTCCTGCCGCGTGGGGAGGGCATCGACCATCCTAAGGTTGTCGACTCCACGGCGCTGCTGGACCGTGACACGCTCCCTCGACATCTCATCATCATCGGTGCCGGTGTCATCGGCATGGAGATGGCGTCCGCCTTCAATGCTTTTGGCACGGAGGTGACGGTGGTGGAGTTTCTCAAGGAGTGCCTGCCGATGGCGGACAGTGACCTCGCCAAACGGTTGAGGAAAAGTTTGGAGAAACGCGGTGTGAAGTTCTACATGCAGGCAGCTGCCAAGCGGGTCAGCGACAAAACTGTGACTTCTCCCGGCAACGTGGCGCTCACCTTCACGCAGAAAGGTAAAGATATCACGGTGGAGGGAGACCTTATCCTTGCAGCCACGGGCCGCGGTCCTAACACGGAAGGGCTGGGACTGGATGCGGTAGGCGTTGCGTATGATCGGCATGGCATCAAGGTTGACGACAACTTTGAGACAAGTGTCAAAGATGTCTATGCCCTTGGTGATGTCAATGGCCGTATGCAACTCGCTCATGCCGCAGAGGCTCAGGGCCGTCGTGTCGTCGACCACCTTCTCGGACGTGAGCGTCCGCTCGACGTGTCGCTCGTTCCCTGGGCTGTCTTTACCGTGCCGGAACTGGCAGGTACGGGACGCACCTTAGACGCACTGAAGCGTGAGGACGCTCAGGTAGGCCGTCCTGTCGAGACCAAGTCGTTCTATCGTGCCAATGGGAAGGCGGTGACGATGGATGCTACGGACGGGCTGGTGAAGGTCGTGTCGACGCCTGACGGTAAGCTTGCCGGTTGTCATGTCCTTGGTGCTCATGCTGCCGACCTCGTGCAAGAGGTGAGCGCGCTCATCAGCGTAGGCGCGACGGTGGAGGACCTCCGACGGATCATACATATCCATCCGACGCTGCAGGAGTTGCTGTAAAAAAAAACAGTTCATCCCCTCAAAAGCCCTTCCCCTTAATCCCCTCCCCAAAGGGGAGGGGTTGATATGTTTCAAGGGGTGACCTTCGTTCAATTTCAAGGGTTGTATCTTCGTTCAGATAGCAGATTTCTGTTGAATTCTGGTGCTGACGCAAAGAAAGACCTTGAAGACAGGCTCTTGCGATGAACTTCGTCTTGAAACATATCAACCCCTCCCCTTTGGGGAGGGGATTAAGGGGAAGGGCTTTTTTTATTGTAGCTCCTTTTGCATTTTCTTGGCGAGCTGCTGGGCCTCGTCCATCGTCTTGGCTTCCGAATAGACGCGGATGATAGGTTCGGTGTTTGACTTGCGCATGTGCACCCAGCAGTCGGGGAAGTCGAGCTTCACGCCGTCGATATCCGTGACCTTTACATCCTGCACACCCTCGTATTTGCGTTTCACGCGGTCGAGCAAGCCATCGACATCCGTGCCCGGCTCGAGTTCGATGCGGTCTTTTGCCATGAAATAGTTGGGGAAGGAGGCGCGGAGCTCCGAGGCTTTGCAGCCTTTCTGTGCGAGCGAGCTGAGGAAGAGGGCGATGCCCACGAGCGCGTCGCGTCCATAATGGCTCTCTGGATAGATCACGCCGCCATTGCCTTCGCCGCCGATGACGGCATTTACCTCCTTCATCTTGGTCGTGACATTGACCTCGCCTACGGCTGAAGCGTAGTATTGGCAGCCGTGCTTCTCCGTGACGTCGCGCAGGGCACGTGTCGAGGAGAGGTTGCTGACGGTGGCGCCTTTGACATGGTCGAGGATATAGTCGGCAACGGTGACGAGCGTGTATTCCTCACCATACATCTTACCATTCTCCTCGATGAATGCCAGGCGGTCTACATCCGGGTCGACGACGATACCGAGGTCGTAGTCGCCTTCTTTCACCTCATCCATGATGCCTCCGAGGTTCTTCTCCAAAGGCTCTGGGTTATGGGCGAAGTTGCCGTCGGGCGTGCCGTTGAGGAACTTATGCTCTACGCCTAAGGCATCGAGGAGCTGTGGCAGGATGATGCCTCCGACGGAGTTGATGGAGTCGACGCAAACGTGGAAATGGGCGTTGCGGATAGCATCGGTGTCGACGAGGCGCAGATTGAGCACCGAGTCGATATGACGCTGGTTGTAGGTGTTGTCTTCGGTATAATGGCCGAGGTGGTCTACGTCGGCATATTCAAAATCTTCTTTCTCAGCGATGGCGAGGACCTCGTTGCCGTCCGTCTTCGTCAGGAACTCGCCTTCTTCGTTGAGGAGCTTCAGGGCGTTCCAGTGGCGGGGGTTGTGGCTGGCGGTGATGATGATGCCACCTGCCGAATGGCTCATGCGTACGGCGAGCTCTGTGGTAGGTGTGGTCGCCAGACCGATGTTGATGACATCGTAGCCCATGCCCATGAGGGTACCGCATACTACATTTTTCACCATTTCTCCGGAGATGCGGGCATCGCGTCCGACAACGATCGAGTTGCTCTCCGAGTGTTTGCTGCGGCGGATGAAGGTAGCGTATGCAGATGTGAACTTCACAATGTCGAGTGGGTTCAGTGTATCACCTGTGTGGCCGCCAATGGTGCCGCGAATACCTGAAATAGATTTAATGAGTGTCATTTTTAAGTTATAATGGTTGTGATCTAAATAGTTCTTTTATATTCCCCGTTCGAAAGTGATGTCGTAGAGGCAAGGATAGACACCCGAGGATGCGTAGCTCTGGCCTATATCGTGCGGTACGATGAGCCGCACCTTGGCGATCTCCGAGTCAGCGTTGACATATCTGTCAAAGTTGAGGTAGGGGAGGGCTGCCAGCCAGCCGCTGGGAATAGCCGTGCTGCCGTAGAAGAGATACATCAGACTGGTAGCCTGCTCGAAACTCCCGGAGAACGTACCGGAGTTGTTTGTCACGTTCATCGCTTCTACGTAACGGTAATAATAGGGCGAGATGGTGTTGTTAGCCTGGGTACTGTCGGTGAGCAGGTTAAGCTCGGTATAACGGCAAAGAATACGCGCCGACTCACCCGAAGCAATGGGCTTGCCCGTGCCTTTCCTTACGATCTGCATATAGAGGCCACTGGACTCGAAGAGCACGAACTGGTTCTTGCTTACGTCCGTCGTATAGTTCTGGTTGCGGAATGTCTCCTCGGAGATGACGTTTACACTTGAGTCTGCAAGGTATGCACTGATAGCGGAGCGTTCACGCTTCACCTGATCAGCATAAGTCTCATCATCACTGCATGCTGTGAACACGGTGGCTGAGAGCAGAAGCAAACAAAGGAACAGCAGTCCCTTGCTCATCGTATCTATATGTTTTGTCGTCATTTACTTTGATATACCTTTATTCGCGTATTAAATTACTTGCAAAGGTAATGATTTAATTCCTAATAGCGTTACTATTTTATTGATTGTTGACATTTAGTTGGCAGATGGAAGCCTGTTTAGAGATTCTCGTCTTCCCAGTCGGATAATCTGTCGGCAATGGTCCCATCATTAATCTTCTGTATCTTTCCGGTCTTGAGCCTCTCCTCATAGTCTTTTTTGCTTTTGCAAGTTTTTGGGGGATAGCCACCCGCAGAGCGACACGCGGTTGTCGTCATGCTTCGCGTTGAAGAAGGGACCGAGCCACGTTATCTCCGTAGAGCCGAGTTGCTTGTAGTCGGGACGCTGGTAGCGAAAATACATATCGTTGAGCATGTCGTCGTGCGTAATCTTGCCTGACAGAATGTCATCCATCTGTTGCAGTTGCTCAGGAGTGGCATCCTTTGCATGTTCCTTTATCAGGTCGAAGAGGCCTTTCAGCACTTCTTGATATTCATCTTGATAATCATCATTCTTTTTAGCCATGTTGGTTTTGTCTTGAAAAATATTCCCCGTGCTGTCTTCTTTTTGAGGCGGCACGGGGAATGATTGTTTTTGTTTATTTCCATTTCGGCAAGCTCGCCCCCGCTCTGGCGTATGCGATGAGCTGGATGCGGAACTTCAACACAGAATAGCCGGGGATAGAGGAGCTGCCCTCGGTGCCGTAGCCGAGTGTCCAGGGGATATAAACCTCCCATACGTCACCGATATGCATGTGCTGTACGGCTGTTGCGAAGCCTGCTGTCAGGACGCTGACCTTAAAGTCGGCTGCACCGGCAATGCTGTCATCGGCATCGTTCTTGTTTGTCGTATCGAAAACGTAACCGTTGGGATAAGACGTTGACGGCAGAAGCTGCCCCGTATAGCGCACGCGCACCGAGTCGGTGTAGAGCGGACAGCCGGAGCCCTTGCCCGCAGTCTGCACGTTCACGATGATATAATCGGTGTTAGGCGAGGCAAGGGAGTCTTCAACGGAGAAGTTCTTAATGATCTTCCACGTTGTGTCGCCACTGTTCACCTTCGACTGTGTCGTGGTGTAGAGCTTGTCCCAGTAGGTGGCGTTGGTATTTTGCCAGTCGGGATATTCCTCCACGGTATTGTCCGATTCTGAGCAGGAGCTTAGGGAAAGTACCAGTACAGCCATGAAGAGAGGCAGCAGCGTAGCCTTTCTCGTCAGCCTCTTTATCTCAGTTGTTTTCAGCATCTATGTGTTTGTTTTTTTATAAGGTTCGGAGCCCCGTCAGCTATAGTGGCTATAGTGGCTATAGTATCTATAGCGTCTATAGTGTTTATAGTGGCTATAGCGTCTCTGCTTAGCGCCATGTATATAAGCATCCGACAGGACTTCTATACTTCTGATCTTCCTTGCTTACAGGTCTTTGATGTCCTTTGCGAGTTTCTTCAGGAGCGAGGTGATGCTCACGCGATCCTCGATGATAGCCCGGAGCTCATTGACGTTCACGCGCTCCTGCTCCATCGTGTCGCGGTGACGCAGGGTGACGGTATTGTCTTCCAGGGTCTGACCATCAACGGTGACACAGTAAGGCGTGCCGATGGCATCCTCACGGCGATAACGCTTGCCGATAGAGTCCTTGGCATCGATATGCGTAGTGAAGTGGAACTTCAGCTCGTCCTGGATCTCCTGTGCCTTCTCCGGCAGTCCGTCTTTGTTGACCAGCGGCAGTACGGCGCACTTGATAGGTGCCAGGGCAGCAGGTAGCGAGAGCACGACACGGGTCGTACCGTTCTCGAGCTTCTGCTCCTGATAAGCGTGGCACATCACGGAGAGGAACATGCGGTCCACACCGATGGAGGTCTCCACGTCGTAAGGCACGTAGCTCTCGTTCTTGTCAGGATCGAAGTAGCGCATCTTCGTGCCGCTGAACTTCTCGTGCTGAGACAGGTCATAGTTGGTACGGCTGTGGATACCCTCGACCTCCTTGAAGCCGAACGGCATCTTAAACTCGATGTCCGTAGCCGCGTTGGCATAGAAAGCGAGCTTCTCGTGGTCATGGAAACGATAGTTCTCATCGCCCATGCCGAGCGCCTCGTGCCATGCCAGGCGCGCTTTCTTCCAGTATTCGAACCAGCGCATCTCGGTGCCGGGCTGGCAGAAGAACTGCATCTCCATCTGCTCAAACTCACGCATACGGAACACAAACTGGCGGGCAACGATCTCGTTACGGAACGCCTTGCCGATCTGTGCAATACCGAACGGCAACTTCTGACGCGTCGTGCGCTGCACGTTGAGGAAGTTGACGAAGATACCCTGGGCGGTCTCCGGACGCAGATAGATCTTGTTCGTCGCACCTGCGGTGGAACCGATCTCGGTAGAGAACATCAGGTTGAACTGACGCACGTCGGTCCAGTTCTTCGTGCCGCTGATAGGATCAACGATACCCTCGTCGAGGATGATCTGCTTGAGCTCCTCGAGGTCCGGACCCTGCATGGCAGCGGTGTAACGGGCATGGAGGGCGTCGCGCTTCTTCTGATGCTCTAAGACACGGGGGTTGGTCTCGCGGAACTTCTTCTCATCGAAGGCATCACCGAACTTCTTGGCGGCTTTCTTCACTTCCTTGTCAATCTTCTCGTCGTATTTGGCAATCTGATCCTCGATGAGGTTGTCAGCCCGATAGCGCTTCTTGGAGTCGCGGTTGTCGATGAGCGGGTCGTTGAAGGCATCCACGTGACCGCTGGCCTTCCAGACGGTGGGGTTCATGAAGATGGCGGCATCAATACCGACGATGTTGTTGTGGAGCAGCACCATCGAGTCCCACCAGTATTTCTTGATGTTGTTTTTCAGCTCTACACCGTTGGGTCCGTAATCGTAGACGGCGGCGAGACCCTCGGGATAGATTTCAGAACTGGGAAACACGAAGCCATATTCCTTGCAATGGCTTACAATCTTCTTAAATACATCTTCTGCCATGATTTCTATGCAAATTTTACTTTTAGCCGCAAAGTTACTGCTTTTTTGTTGATTAATATCGTTGATAGCGTTAATTTTGCCTTTTTAGTGTCAGAAATACGGGTGGAATCGCTTAACTTTGCATGCAGAATCAAA
The DNA here is from genome assembly GCA_900315955.1 of uncultured Prevotella sp. Classification (GTDB taxonomy): domain Bacteria; phylum Bacteroidota; class Bacteroidia; order Bacteroidales; family Bacteroidaceae; genus Prevotella. The sequence continues at coordinate 2,834 of ONBC01000065.1, read as the reverse complement.
GCGGAGAAATAAATAATGAACTATTCAATGATCGTGCTCGACCTTGACGGCACGCTGACAAACAGTAAGAAAGAGATGACACCGCGCACACGCGCGGCTTTGCTTCGGGCAGAGGAGAAAGGCGTGACCGTCGTGCTGGCTTCCGGCCGCCCCACTTATGGCATCACGGCGCTGGCCGATGAGCTCGACCTCAAGACCTATGGCGGCTACATCCTCGCTTTCAACGGTGGGCGCATTACCGACAGCCGCACGGGTCGGGTCGTCTATGACCAGCCGCTCGACCCGGCGGTCGTGCCGCCGCTCTACGACATGGTCAAGGCCAGTGGCATGGAGATGCTTACCTATCAGGACGAGAAGATCGCCGCGACAAAGAAAGCCAACAAGTATGTGCTTCATGAAGCCTTCATCAACAAAATGCCGGTGGTGGAGTATGACGACTTTGTCAATCAGGTGCGCTATCCTATTAATAAATGTCTTGTTGTCGGCGACCCTGCCCCGCTTCATCAGTTGGAGTTGGAGGTTGTCGAGGCTTTCAAAGGCAGGATGGATGCTTATCGCTCTGCCGGGTTCTTCCTCGAGTGCGTGCCGCCGGGGATCGACAAGAGCAATTCCTTACGGCAGCTTATCAAGAAGTTGGGAATCAGCCGGGAGCAGGTCATCGCCTGCGGCGACGGCTACAACGACCAGAGCATGATCGAGTTTGCCGGATTAGGCGTGGCGATGGCCAACGCGCCGAAAGATATCCAGGACAAGGCCGATTACATCACCTATTCCAATGAGGAAGACGGGGTCGCACACGTAGTGGAGAAGTTCCTGTAAATCAGTTTTGCGATCGTGCCTCATTCGTGTCACGATCGTGCCTCATTTGTGTCACGATTGTGCCTCATTCGTGACACGATCGTGTCTCATATGTGTCACGATTGTGCCTCATTTGTGTCACGATCGTGCCTCATTCGTGTCACGATCGTGTCTCATATGTGTCAAAAGAAAGTCGAAGAGCGTCCGGACGACTTCTTCGACTTTCTATTTTGTCTATCTCTGCTGTTGTTGACGCATTTGTCTAAACGCTATCGACGGCCAAAGGTGCTGCTTGTGTTCCTGCTTTCGGTGATTTTCTTGGCCGAGGCAGAAGTCTGACGGCTACCGAAAGTACGGCTGTTGGTCATTGATGACCGGGTTTGTGCTATCTGGCCGTTGTTCTGAATGTTAATCGTGCGGTTGTTTTGGATATTAATCGTGCGGTTGTTGTCTTTGCTGAAACTGATGCGGTCATTGCTGAGCTTGCCAAAACTACGGTTACTCACGGTGTTGTTGCGGCTGTTGTTTACCACTGCACGTCTTGCTGTCGTGTTGGAACGTGCCGGACGACTCCATGTACGCGATGTGTAGTAGTTTCTATTGTTGCCACCACGGTAAGTTACATAGACTCTGGGACGTGACTTATAGAACTTTGTCGGAGCGTAGCGGGTATAGATGCGCCACACCCAGCTGTTGTTGGACCAATAAAGGGGACGATAAAAATAGGTCGCTGCTACATAGGCATTGTACTGCCAGGAAGAGAGGATGTCCTGAAGCTCCTGGTTGCGGAGTGTCCAGTAATAGCCATAGAGATCATCATTGCCGTTGACAGCCATGAGGTAGTCGAGGTTGATCTCGTAGGCTGCCTCATACTGTTCGTCGGTGAGGTTCAGTTCATAAGCCATCTTGTCGGCAAGGAAGAGAGCTTGATCTTTAGCCTGACTGTATGTCATTGCGGAAGCGGAGGTGACGATAGTCATCATCACTGCTATCAACATCGTTTTAATAGTCTTCATCGTTTTCATAATCGTAAATTTTTAATGATTCGACTTCTTGCAGATACTTCGTGTCGCTTTTGATTGGCGATGACCTTTGTATCTTTTTCTGTTGCAAAGTTACGAAGAAGACGGTGTGTGGAGGAGTTGATTTTCCTATTCCGACAGCGTGTTTTCCCTATTCGTTGCGAAGAATTTCCCCTGCGGCAAACTAAATGAAGGCTTCTTTCCCGCATTGCTATTGTAGGCGACTTTTCCGTTATCGTGTGCTCAGCCGGTGACAGCTTGGTCTGCAGTCTATTTTTGGGGAGGGTAGCACACTCATATAATAAGTCTTGACATCTATTCAGCAGTCGCCCTGGCTCCCCATTTTCTCTATAAACATTTTGAAATTCTTGTCCAATAGGTGTAAAATCAGAATAATTTTATGTAAGTTTGCACTTGAATATAATAAGGATGCATCATGAGCACGAATTTCAAGCGCATGCCCTACGGCATTGCCGACTTCAAGCAGATAAGAAACGAGAACCTATATTTTGTCGACAAGACCATGTTCTTCGAGAAGATGGAACGGGCCGGCAACTTCCTCTTCCTCGTCCGTCCGCGCCGCTTCGGCAAGAGCCTGTTCCTCGACATGTTAGAGACCTACTACGACATCAATGAGAAGGACAACTTCCAGGAGTTGTTCAAAGGACTGTATGTCGCCGATCATCCTACACCGGAGCAGGGCGAGTTTCAGGTGCTGCACCTCGACTTCTCCTTGGTGGGCAGTGACTTGGATAACCTTTACGAGAACTTCAATACTTACTGTGGGCAAGTGATGGATTCGTTCATTGACACTTATCAGCGCTACTATAGTCCACAGATCGTTGAGAAAGTGCATAGCGAGAAATCTGCCGCTGGAAAACTTAATATTGTCAGACTGGAAGCTAAAAAGGCACAGCTCAAGCTCTATCTCATTGTCGACGAGTATGACAACTTCACCAACAACGTGCTCAACGTGAAGGGTCAGCAGGCTTATCATGAGCTCACCCACGGCAC
>ONBC01000145.1 GCA_900315955.1 uncultured Prevotella sp. | reverse complement strand
TGGCTGCGGATGGTATGTCGAGGAAGGCAAGGAACCTGTCGTCCTGCGCCCGGGTGTGGTTGTGGCCATCCCTGCCGAGGCCAAGCACTGGCATGGGGCCGCCAAAGACTCGTGGATGCAACACATCACCTATATGACAAAGGTAGAAGAAGGCGCCTCCAACGAGTGGCTGGAGCCTGTCACGGATACAGAGTACGACAAGCTGCCTGCCAGTTCTGCAATGCTCAGTGTCGCTGACGCTGAATACAACCAGCGCTTCGAGGCCTTTGCTTTCGGCGAGGTGGTGGAACAGGTGAAGACACGCCTCGACGACCGTACCCGCTATATCTGCTATCTGGCCACGCTCCTTGGCTGTCAGGGCATCAGCGAATACCGTGAACTGTTGCCCGAAGCACTCGCCAAAGGCGTGACACCTGTTGAGGTGAAGGAAATCGTCTATCAGGCTACGGCCTATTTAGGCATGGGACGCGTCCGCCCCTTCCTCTCGGCTACCAACGAGGTACTGACCGCCCGTGGCATCACCCTGCCATTGGCTTCACAGCAGACCACTACGATGGAGACCCGTCGTGAGGCTGGCACAGAGGCACAGATCAGTTGTTTCGGCGACTCTATGCGTGACTTCTGGAAGTCGGGACCGGAGGACTGCCGACACATAAACAAATGGCTGGCCGACAACTGCTTTGGCGATTACTACACACGCACGGGACTTGACCTGAAGATGCGCGAGCTCATTACGTTCTGTTTCCTTGCTGCCCAAGGCGGTTGCGAGCCGCAGTTGAAAGGACATATTGCCGGCAACTACCACGTAGGCAACGACAAAGATCTGCTCATCGCTGTCATCTCCAGTAACCTTCCCTTCATCGGTTATCCGCGTACACTCAATGCCCTCAATTGCATCCGCAGTGTGGAGTCGGGAAAATGACATAAGACTATTACAATGAAGAAAATTATAATGATGCTCTCGGTACTGCTATAACCACGACTGGTTCAAGTCGGCACCGGTCTACGTGCTGTGTTACAAGGATTTCTGCTTCTTACTCATTCTCTCTGTGTCGCAGTCGCATCTCCTTAGGCGGCAGTCCCATCACCTGCTTGAAGGCACGGTTGAAGTTGGCTGGTGAACTAAAACCTGTATCATATGCAATCTGCTTAATAGACAAGGTGTTATCAGCTATCAACTCCAAAGACCGGATTATTCGCTGATAACAAAGATAATTGCTGAGGGTGGTGCCCGACTCACTGAACAATCGGCTCAGGGTACGTGTGGAGACACCCACGGCATGGGCTGCATCGCTGGCTCTGATATTGTCAGTAAGATGCTTGTGAATATAGTCCATCGCCTTACGGAGTACAGGACTGCTTTCTGTGTCTATGCCGCGCAATGGCAATGACAGTTGCCGTTCCACTCTGTGGAAGGTTTCAAAAAAAGACAGACAGAAATTGTGAAGTGTGGCATCACCCTCATCCACAACAGGGCCGCGCTTGGCAATGAAACTTAGATTTGCCCGTGCCCAAGGACATACATATAGCACGCTGAACGACTCAAAGGTCTTGTCTCTGTCGTCAGGCAACTGAAAATAGAATATACGCAGGTTTATCTTCCGGTTGTTACTTGCCAACGCATGCATCATGCCGCTGGGAATCCAGCAAGTGTAGCCCTCAGGCACAAAGTATTCGCGCGCCCCGACCGTCACACGAAGAGAGCCGGCAATAGTCTCCACCACCTGTATGCAATGATGGCTGTGCGGTGCCAGGTCAACACCCTCTCGCCCCGTAACCTTGATGAGGACTTTTCCTTTCCCAACTTGTTCTACCTGACGAATAAAACTCTCTTGCTCTTCGTTCATTTACGTACCTAATATATTATTATATGATGTCTAATTCAGTTATCCGCAAGGTTAGACCTTTGGTAAGGAATTCCGGTTTGGCGGTAATTGAGAATTCTTTGGCCTAATTTGCTAATGCTGCACAAAGATAATATATTAATTTTGCAATCGATAAATATTGATGATATAATTTTCCTTTCTTATATAGACAAGGATTGCAAAAGGAACTTTTTATGGAAAAATTTTTAGGAATGCATTTCATCTACACCTATGCCAATGGCTGGGAGTATGAATTTTACGTAAAGAACGCCAACACAGTAGACTATCGTATCCATAGTGGCATGGTAGGCGGCCGGTGGGTCAAAGATCAGAAAGCCGACATCGTGAAGCTTACCGATGGTGTCTACAAGGTGTCGTGGACAGAACCCACGGGCACAGACGTGAGTCTCAACTTTATGGAAAAGGAGAAGCGGGTGCACGGTGTTATCTTCTTCCCCAAATGGGTACGCGAACATCCAGAGATTACGGTGTGCTTCCAGAATGAGCACATCGACCGTATGGAGGAAGCACGGGCAAAATACGAGACGTATCCAAAGTATGTGGTACCAGAATTCGCCGACATTACCTATGCTAAGAACGAGGGTACTGACAACGAGAAAGTCATTGCACAGGCACCCTACGAGGGGATGTCAGACGACATCCGTTCCGGCAAGCTAACTTTTTAATTAAGCAATAAGTATTTCATTCTGAATCAAACGAATATGCAACTGAAGAAAATCGTATTATCAGCTGTCATGACGGTCATCGCCCTCAGCGGCGAGGCCAAGGGGCTGACACTGAAAGTCTATAATCCCGGCACCTCAGCCATCTTCCCGGTGACCTCCACCATCGTCTATGGTAAGAAGGACGCTGCGCTCATCGACGCACAGTTTCAGAAACAGTATGCTGAACAGGTTGTGAAGGAGATCAAGGACATGAAGAAGAATCTGAAGTATGTCTTCGTGTCGTATCACGATCCAGACTACTACTTCGGTCTCAACGTCATCCATAAGGCCTTCCCTGAGGCAAAGATCATCTCTACGGCACAGACCGCTTATCTCATCGAGGCTTCCAAGGACATGAAGCTCGACGTATGGAAAAAGCAGTTGGGCACCGATGCACCCGACACGCTCATCGTGCCTGAGGTTGTCAACTCACTGCCCGCTATCGAGGGCAATGCGTTAGAGATAAAATACGACAAGGATGATTCCGCTCATCCCTTTGTCTGGATTCCCTCGCTGAAGGCTATTGTTGGAGGTGGCAGCGTCACAGAGGGCGGTCACATTTGGATGGCAGACACTCAGGGCGACAAGGGCATCGAGCGTTGGCAGCAGGTGATCAGCGCCATGAAGCAACTGGAACCCGCCACAGTCGTTCCTGCACATTTCGTCAGTAGCGACTACATGCCGCAAGTTCTCGACTTCGTTGGTAAGTATCTTGCCGACTACCGTCAGGCTGCCGCCAAGAGCAACAATGCTGCAGAACTGACCGCCGCTATGGAGAAAGCCTGGCCGCAGTTGCCCGGTAAGGACAACCTCGTCTTCAGCGCAAAAGTTTTCAAGGGTGAGCAGGAGTGGAAGATATTCACCCCCTATCCACCCATCGGCCGAGCCATCAAAGTGGACTTCGGAGCCTTTGCCTTCCGTAACAGTTTCAAGGATGCCCACCACATGACATTCCTCGGTCTCAACGGAGTCTACAAGGGCGTTACCGACAACGTGCTGCCTACCGTGGTGGAAGTATCT
>ONBC01000064.1 GCA_900315955.1 uncultured Prevotella sp. | reverse complement strand
AAATTGAAGGAGGGGCTTGTCGCATAATGCTTAGAGCGGGATTTCTTTAAACCAAAGGGATTCCATAAGTCGTTATATCTATTTAGCGGACACCAATATATTATTATAAGGTGCGGCTTGACGGGGGACACCAGCAGTTGCTTACGCCGGGCAACGGCACCCACGAGCTGTCTTTTTCTCCCGACGGCAACTATGCCATCGACAGCTATTCGCGCATGGATCTGCCGGCTGTCTATCAGACGGTGAACATCCGTCGTCCGGGCAAGGCTCAGGTCTTTGCACGCAGAACCGATGAGGCGCTTCGCAAGCACGGTTGGGTGCCGCCTGTACTTGTCGATGTGTTGGCGGCCGATGAGAAGACCCATCTCTATGGCGTGATGTATCTTCCTTCGAAGCTCGACAAGAACAAGAAGTATCCGGTCATCTCCAATCCATACCCGGGACCGCAGGACGACCAGATTCCACGCCGATTCACGCTTGACGACAATGGCAACCAGAGCCTGGCGGAGTTGGGATTCATCGTGATCAATGTGCAGCCGCGTGGCAGTTCTCCGCTCCGTGGGCACGACTTCTACTGCTTCAGCTACGGCAACCTGCGCGATTATCCCCTCGCTGACGACAAGCACACCATTGAGACCCTGGCTGCCAAGTATCCGTTCATGGACCTCAGCCGCGTGGGTATCTATGGACATTCCGGCGGAGGATTCATGGCCGCCGCCGCTATCCTTACTTATCCCGACTTCTATAAGGTGGCTGTCGCTGCGTCCGGAAACCACGACAACAATCAATATATCCAGTGGTGGGGCGAGACGTTCCACGGACTGACGAAACGTGGCGGCATACCGACCAACATGGAACTTGCCGGAAACCTGAAAGGCAAGCTCATGCTTATCACCGGCGACGTGGATGACAACGTGCCATGGGTCTCCACCCTTCGCCTCGCCAACGCACTTATCAATAAAAACAAACGGTTTGACATGATGATTCTTCCGGGGAAGGACCATGGCGTATGGAGTCCTTACTATCAGAACCTCATCCGCTATTATTTCCTTGAGAACTTGGTTTGTCCGTCGTACCGCGACATGGACATTATTAATCATAAATAGGAACGAACAGTAAATAATAATACAATAGAGAGAACAATTTTTATGAACAGATTCTTATCATTTATGCTTCTGCTCTTCTTGTCGGTGGGCTTTGCGACGGCGCAGGAAAAGCATAGCGACATGGATGTGAAGGTGGATGTCACCGTCGTCGACGTGGACGGCAATCCGCTTCCCGGTGCCACGCTCAAGCGGAGCGACCGCAAGGTAGGTGTGGTGGCTGATGTCGACGGTAAGGCATCGATGTGGGTGCCGAAAGGCAGCACCCTCACCGTCACCTACCTTGGCATGAAACCGAAAGTCTTCAAGGTGAAAGGTCCCATCAGCGGAAATATCACGCTCGACAATGACGACCACACCCTCAACCAGGTCGTCGTCACCGGTTATACGCAGACCGATATCCGTAAGACGACGGGCTCGGTGAGCATCGTAAACAGTAAGGAGCTCAATACCTCCCCGTTGCAGAACGTTGACCAACTGCTTCAGGGAAAAATGGCCGGTGTCAATGTGCAGGCTGTCTCGGGGCGTCCTGGCGAGTCGGCCAAAATACGCGTGCGCGGTATCAGCAGTATCACGGGCAGCAACGAGCCTCTGTGGGTCGTCGACGGTGTGCCTATCCAGAAAGACATGCCGAGCATAGGCTCAGCTCTGATCCGCTCCGGCGATTTCAGCACGATTTATGCCAATGGTATCGCGGGTATCAACCCTCAGAACATCGAGAGCGTCACCGTGCTTAAGGACGCTGCCGCCGCTGCCATCTATGGCTCACAGGCGCAGGCCGGTGTCATTGTTATTACGACAAAACGCGGAAAAGCCGGACGGCTGAGCATCAACTATAACGGCTCTCTGAGCTTGCAGAGCTCTCCCACGAGAGATGCCAAGCTCATGAACTCACGGGAAAAACTCGCCTACGAGCAGAGCATCTGGGACGAATTCGCGGCCGACGGCTACGCCTCAGGCGGCTCCTATCCGGTCATTGGCATCGTCGGTATGATTCGGTCTGGTTATGGAAGATTCGCGGGCTGGACAAAGCAACAGCAAGACGACTATATCGCACAATTGGGAACCCATACGACCGACTGGTTCAAAGAGCTCTTCCGTACAACAACCTCTACTTCACACAATATTTCTCTCTCGGGGGGAACGGAGAAACAGACTTATTATGTAAGCGGTGGATACACTACGAATAACGGTATCGTGAAGAAGACAAGTTCCGACAGCTATACACTGAGCGCCAAGATCAACGGTAATCCGTTGGATAACCTTTCCTATGGTGTCTCGATGGACTTCTCATATCTGAAGGCTATGTCACCGAGCCAGTCCTTCGACATTTTCAAATACGCTTATTTCGCCAACCCTTATGAGCGTCCTTATAATGATGACGGCAGCTATACCGCTGACGAGACTTATTTTGCCTTCTACCGCGCCAATGGCAACGGTACCGTGTCGTACCCTGCCAATGGCGTGAACGTGTTGAGGGAGATTGACGGCTCAACGATGAAAAACACGAGCTCGTCGACGGTCTTGCGGGCCGACATCACCTGGAGACCACTGAAAGGATTGCGTCTCTACGGACTGGCCTCGGCTACGTTCAGCAGTGACAACTCCGATTGCGTCATCAATCCTGATACCTATGCAGCCTGGATAGACCGTCCTTTTGAGGGATCCCATACGTTGTCGCAGCGTACCTATGGCTCAAAGACACTGAGTGACAATACGAACAAGAGTTGGCTGGCCCGTTTCCAGGCCAACTATGGCATAACGCTGAACAAAGTGCATCGTCTCAGTGCCCTGGCCGGTACCGAGATCCGCTACAATAAAGCTACGTCTACAGGAAGCAAGCTGTATGGCTACGACGCTGTTACCGGCAACCATCAGACACCGCTCTATTATGCTTCGGCAGCAGACGGAAAACTCTCTGCGTCAGAGGTGCAGTCGTATCGGAACATCATCAACGGTCTTGGTACCTATGGTATGACGCGCAATGCCTTTGCCTCCTTCTACGGAGCGGCCGACTATTCGTATAAGGACAAGTATGTGCTTAACGCTACGGTTCGTTCGGATGGCTCGAACAACTTCGGAAGCAATGAGCAGTTCAACCTTACCTGGTCGGTCGGCGCGGCATGGAATATCGACGAGGAGCCTTTCTTCGCAGCAGTGAAGCCTGTGGTGAACCGTGCTACCCTGCGCCTTTCAACCGGTCTGACGGGCGGTGTGAACAAGAGTGTCTATCCGCAGATCATCATGACCTACGGCCAGGATTATTATGAGTATGGTGAGAGCAGCTATCGTATAGGTTACATCAGCAATGCGCCCAATCCTAACCTCCGGTGGGAGCACACTCAGGATTTCAATGGCTCGCTCGACTTGGGATTCCTCAATGATCGTCTTGGCTTGTATGTTTCGGCTTACAGAAGGAGAGGATATGACCTGGTTTCCTCCGTGCAAGTCGTCTCCACCACAGGTTTCACGAGCCAGAGCTATAACACGACCGAGCAGATCAATCAGGGTATAGAGATGACGCTTAATGCCGTGCCGTTGAAGACAAAGGACTTCCACTGGAGTGTCTCTGTCAATGCAGCGTATAACCAGAACTACATTTCTAAGTATAACAGTCCGTACAACGGAACCGTGACTGACGATTTGGGTAAAACCGTCGTTGAGGATTATCCGCAGGGTGCCATCTTCTCAGGAAAAAAGACGGGCATCGATCCGTTGACGGGTATCTACAACTTCAAGCTGCGTCCTGATGTGGAGATTACGAAGGCCAGCGACTGGAGAAACTACAAGAACTATATCTACTATTTGGGTACCGGCAACGCACCCTGGACCGGCGGTCTGTCTACAAATGCCACTTACAAAGGGCTGACGTTGAGCATATCCTCCTCTTTTTCTTTGGGCTCTTTGATCAGCAACAAGATATCGGCTCCTCATGATTTCGACGATGTTCCAAGACCCACTACCAATGGGGGATTCGGCACCGAAGTGTATGATCTCTACACGGCTTATTATAACAAGCCGAAGGAGGCTGCGAACCGCTGGACAGCAGACAACCCAATCACGAATGGCTACCCACGCCTGATAGACGCTCATGGAACGTACTTAGGACTGGATGTAGACCAGCCACGGGATTTACAGATCTTAGAAGCCATCTACTATGAGAGCGGCTCCTATTTCAAGTTGGGATCCGTCATGTTGGCGTATTCTCTTCCCACAGCCTGGATCCGTAACTTAGGACTCTCTTCGGTCAGTGTCTCCTGTACGGCCAACAATCTTTTCTACATCACTTCTTACTCTGGTCTTAACCCGGAGAGCCCAGGAGCGGTATACCCGATAAGTAAGAGCTTCTCTTTTGGTATCAATATAGGTTTATAAATAAGAATATGCGACTCAACAGTATTAAATATATTTCTTTGGCATTGTTCTCGGCCTTGATGCTGTTTACATCTTGCCATGACTTTTTGGATATCGAGCCCTACGGAAAGACGATACCCAAGACAACGGAAGAATTCCAAGCTCTAATCAGTTATTACCTTGCCGGCATTGATGGTCAGAGCGCCGGCAGTTCTGATGCGGATTATCTATTCTTCAACAACGACGGAGTGGAGAATTTCGAACTTTATGCTGATAACTATGAAAAGACACTCATAGAGAATCCGCTTGGAAGTGGGCTCCCAAGGTTTGTGGGATCCTTTCTCGATAAAAATAATACTTACAACGATTATTACACCATCATATCCCGTTGCAACATGGTGCTCGACAACTACACTGACCGCCGGGATACACGGGAGGGGCAAGATCTTGTGGGTACGTGCTATGCGCTTCGGGGATTGGCTTATTACCAGCTCCTGCGCCAGTACTGCAAGCCGGCCCTTGCTGATGACAATGACTTAGGTGTACCCATTGTTACGACCTTCGATATGGAGGCAAAGCCAATTCGAAGTTCCTACGAAGCGACCGTGGCACAGATAGAAAGCGACTATGAGGCTGCCATCAAGTGTAATATCCAGAACAAGGCTATGCTGTTTAACGATGATGTCCTAAAAGGCTTGTTGGCAAGGCTCTATTTCTGGACCGGACAGTGGCAGAAAGCACAGTCTATGGCTCAAGATGTCCTTTCCCGTCATCCGCTGCTCAGTGGTGATGACTATAAAAAGATGATGATGGCGCAGGATGGAATGGCTGGCAATATGCTTATTCGGAGTGACAGAATGCCGGAAAGCAACCGGTCTTTCGACTTTTTGAACAGGACCCTCGTAGCCGCTCCGCTGACAGCCGAGTTTGTCAACCTCTTCAAGGAAAAGGACAGAGATGTAAGATATGCACTCTTCTTCACACGCAAGCGCAAGAACAACAAAATATTCTTCTCAGGTCTGCGCTCGGCAGAGCTGGCGCTGATCGATATGGAGTGCTCCTATCATCTGAAGAACGAGACAGAGGCGCTTGAGAAGTTGAACGAGTTCCGCGCTAATCGCATAGCGGATGCCGTGCCTTATACCCTGTCTACGCTACCCGCTGTAAACACAAAGCAGCTTATCAAGACCGATGCCACCGGTCAACCGCTCACACCGCTTATCCAGGCTATCCTCAATGAGCGCAGAAAAGAACTTTACTTGGAAGGCGACCGCTTTTTCGAGCTCAAGCGTAATGGACGGCCGGAGTTCTGGTCGCTCTACAACAGCATGAAATACACCACTTACAAATACTTGTATACTTTCCCAATCGACCCGAAAGATATTCAGGTGAATCCTGACATCATTCAGAATCCGGGGTATACGGAGCTAATATATTAAGAACAGGACAAATTAATCGTTTCGACTTATGAAATCAATAGCAATATTTTCCATCGCAGCCCTCAGCTTAGGCTTCTTCGCTTCTTGTCAGAAGACGGATGAGGTGCCTCCCGTGCAGACCAAATATGCCAGCAAATACAGGTTGCCTGATCCACAGCCGCTTACCAACCAGGACAGGGCACTCATCGACAGCTTGGAAACAGAATATGAAAACAACACCAAATAGGTAATGACATGATAGGCAATGATATGAAGAAAGCACTGTTTTTTCTTTTGACGCTTTTTCTTGTGCTTCTGTCTTCCTGCAAAGAGAGCGACGATGAGTCGGTGATGCGGTTCGCAAGGAAAGTGTATACGCTCAATACGGGCACGCTTGCGGTCGAGCTCGTCCCTAATGACCATCCGGCTACGGCAACAGAGGTACCCGTGACCTTTGGCGGCACGGCTGTCATGGGAAAGGACTATACCGTCTCTGACACTAAATATATTATCGGTGGTGACAAGGAGCAACTGACCATTAATGTCTCCTCTAAAAACAATTTCTCCGACTCGGTGAAGACAATTATCATGCAGGCCGGCTCCGACGCGAATGCTACAACCATTATCAATTTGGAGCCACGCACCAAAGCGGTCTATACTTTCGGACAGAAGACAAACATCATCAGCGAGGAACAGAGCGTCACGCTCACTTTTATCAGCATGAACGGAAACGACTTAGGATATAAAAATGAGTTCGATATGCCGGTGACGCTCGATGTCGATTCTTCTTCCACGGCTGTCGAGGGTGTAAACTTTGAGATCGAAAACAAGAAAGACACCTTGAAGGCAGGAAAAAGCAGTCTGACGTTCAACATTAAGACCCTCAAGCGGGAGAAGGGAAAAGATAAGATTGTGCTGCGTCCCCACCTCTCGGAGGAGGAGGGGGTTCTACGGTGGCCTCTATCCGACGACTACGCTGAACATCATCAGCTCTTATGCTTCGGATCTTTTCGGTGACTGGCAAATGGATAAGCTCGTTACTGACAAGCAATATCTCAACACCTTCTGGGGAGGGATGATTCCCGAGAGCGATCTCGTTAATTTCCCCGTCTTTGATGCGTCGGACAGCTATTCATTCGTCGACGAGGGTGGACGTTTTATGTTGAATACATCTTTGTCGTCCTATTTCAAAAACTATTTCCAGCCTTCTTCAGAGTTTGAGTTCGCGGGGGATTATGTTCTTTATACCACCATGCTTGAAAAGATGAATCTGCAGTTGTTAAAGTTGAAGAATGTCAATCGTTATTTCTCCGATGCGGTGAAGAGCGAGGACACCGAGGCCCTCTTGGGTGTGCGTAATTTCACGGATGACAACGGTCAGGTCTATCTCGACGTGTATGTTATCGATTATACGGCCAAGGGCTTCCTGACAATTCTTGGGGATTATGGTATGTACGATTCTGTGAAGCCTGTCGCCACGATGAGTGGTGTTTATCTTAACTTCAGGCTGAAGAAGAAATGACTTTTGCTTGCAGTGGCCGCCTTGAAGGACGGCCACTGCAAACCATGCCACTTCATTTTTTAAACAAAAAACTTGAAAAATATTTGGAACCTATTAATATTATTCCTATCTTTGCAAAAGAAACATAAAGAGAGTAAAGTTTGTAATCACTAATATCTTTTATTATGAAGAAGATTCTTTTCTTTTTTGTTGTCTTATTGACATCCGTCCAGATGATGGCGCAAGACGTTACTGATGGACGCAGGTACTTCTCGTTTATTGAGGAGAGCTATTCGTATTCAGTTACAGGGGTTCATTCTCAAGTAGATTTCAATATTTATTTAGAAAGCAAAGCTACGATAATGGCAATGTTTGGAACTAATTGGTGTGGTCCTTGTAAAATGATACGACCCTATTTCTTTTCTCTCCCTAATAAATATCCAACCATTGCTTTTATCTATGTTGATGCCGATGAGTGTAAAGAAATTGCTGATGATTATAATTTAAACGAAGTGCCAACATTTATCCTGTATAAGAATGGAATAGAAACAAAGCGAATAGAGGGAGCAAATAAGCAGAAACTAGACGCATTGTTGTATAATGAAATATCTCATTAAGGTCTGTCTGTTTCTTTTCTTTCTCCTTCTCTCACTCCCTTCTTTCTCCAAAGATATTGTTGGATATGTCTATACGATGGAGAAGGGAGGCAGGATGTTGGTAGGCTGCAATGTGGAGCTGTTGTCGGTAAAAGACAGCAGCGTCATTTGCAGCACCCAAAGCGATCGATCCTCTTCTCTTTATCAGAATTATAATTTTCGGTTGCCGGTGCAGACCGACAGCACTTATATTCTTCGCTTCTCGATGGTCGGTTACGAGACGCTGTACAAGCGTGTGCAGGTGAAGATAGCGAAGAATATGAATCAAATGAATTTAGGCTTTGTTACGCTGAAAGTGGCCTCGAAAGCTCTGCCCGAGGTCGTCGTCAAGGCTACAAAGATCAAGATGGTGATGAAAGGCGACACGATCGTCTACAATGCTGACGCTTTTGCTCTCGCCGAAGGCTCCATGCTCGACGCCCTCATTCGCCAGCTTCCGGGCTGCAGGCTCGAGAACGGAACGATCTATGTCAACGGGCGCCGCGTCTCCTCGCTTCTCGTCGATGGCCGCAACTTCTTCTCCGGTGACGCGAAGGTGGCGTTGGAGCATTTGCCTGCCTTCGTCGTTGATAAGGTGAAGGTCTACGACCACAGCGGGGAAGCCAGCCGACTCATGGGAGAGGATATGGGAGACAAGAGCCTTGTGGTAGACGTAAACCTGAAAAAGAAATACAAGACGGGAGCCGTGGAAGAGCTTTCAGCCGGAGGCGGCACCCATGACAGATATAACGCTAATGTGAACTCTCTGGTCTTCAGCAAGCACAGAGACCTGATGGTAGATGGCAGTTTCGGAAACCTTCCTAATATCGACAATGTCGAGGCTTCTCCGGATCCGAGGGGCGCTGTGTCTTTTGGTGACAAGAAGTCGTATGGCATCTCGGGACGTTATTCTCTCAAAGGCAAGACCTTCGATGACGATGCGATCGGCGACTATAGCTTCGGTGGTGACCGCCAGCATCAACTCTCCCGTTCGTCCGTGGAGAATTATTTGGCTGGCGGAAATCTCTTTACGACCTCAGACAACAACACGCACAGTAAGGTTCAGAGTCTTCTCTCGCGTAATTATTTCTCCAAGCGCTTCAAGAGTCAGATTGTCAAGTTCAATCTTTTCGTGCTTTACAATCATAATCGACAGGAAGGTCTCTCGCGCTCAGGTCTCTTCAATGTGAGGCCGCTCGATAACACGCTGTGGCTCGACAGTCTGGCTCAGTGGAACACGTCTCAGACTTTTGAGGGAGCCGTCCATCGTGTCATAGCCCAGAATCTACAACGGCAGACTTCTCTTAACGTCGACGTTTCGGTGTCGACCCGTCTTGCGTTCGGCAAATCAAAGGGAAGATACGGCAACATGATTGACTGGGATGCGGGATACCGATATCGTAAAGAGAGGGGGAAAAACTTTAATCTCAATAATATAGACTATATAAAGGATGGCGGACAGGACTACCGCAACAACTATTACGACCATCCGTCGAGTAGTAGTTCTGCCTATCTCAAGGCTTCTTACGGGCATCGTCTGACCAGCAAGGACGATCATGTGAACGCGCTCTTTGCCTATGTCGACAACAGCTTCGGTTATACTTACGACGAGAGCGACAACAACCTCTATCGTCTCGACCGTCTCACCGACTATTCGCCGAGTCGCTACCCCTTAGGCATGCTGCCTTCGTCTACCGATGATCTGCTCTCCGTGCTCGACGCAACCAACAGCAGCCACAACCGTTCGCATACGACAAAGGACGATGCCAACTTCAGGCTGGAGCTGACCCGTGGCGACGGCATTGTGCGGCCGCGTATCACCGCCAAGCTCCAGGTACCGGTGACGTGGATGTATGAAAAGCTCTCTTATACCCAGGAGAGGAACTATGAAAAGTCGCGTTCGTCCGTGCTTGTCAGTCCACAGTTGGAGGCTGACTTCGACAGAACCGACTCCACCGGCACCCGCTCTCTGAATCTGTCATATCAGCTTACGCCCTCACAACCGCAGCTCCTCACGCTCCTCGGCGTGCGCAACGACGACAACCCGCTCTTCGTAAGGCTCGGCAATACGAACCTCAAACAGAGCCGTAATCATAGTCTTAGTCTCACGTACAGCTCTATGTCGATGGGGATGGGAAACACGTCGTGGCGGGTTCAGGCCGGCGGAATGATCATGCAGGATGCTTTCGGAACGCATGTCACCTATGATCGAGCAACGGGTAAGACAACCTCGCAGCAGGTAAATGTCAATGGCAACTGGTCGGTCAACGGCTCTGCCAGCTACAGCAGGGGGCTTGATGCCAACCATAATTTTGATATCACTGTCACCCTCAATTCTAACTACGCACACAGCGTTGACCTCAATAATACGATTCAAAGTGGGGAGTCATCCGGTAATGCGGCTCCTCGGAGTAAAGTCTACACGGTCAACACGGATGGAAGCGTCTATCTTACTTATCATAAAGGATCCGATATCACGCTGATGCTGATAGGTTCGGTGAGCAACAACAATACTTCAGGCAGCCGCGACGACTTTGTCTCAACGCACGCCACTACCTATTTCGGCACGCTGCAAGGAACGGTTAAGTTGCCGTTGTCGTTTGAATTTATTTCCAATATCAGCGATATGAAGCGCACGGGCTTCAGCGATGACAGCATGAACGACAACAGTATCGTATGGAACGCGCGCATCGCCAAGACATTCTGCAAGGGAGCCTTCACGGTTGGTCTCGATGCTTACGACATCTTGGGGCAGGTCAAGCAGACGCAGGTGACGCTCGATGCCCAGGGTCGAACGGAGGTTTGGACCAACGCGCTGCCGCGTTACCTTCTTCTCCATTGCAGCTATAAGTTCCATTTGGGGATGAAACAGTAACTTTTGTTAATAGCCTTTATTGGTTCACTGTTCTTACCGCTTCCCCAGCACCCCTTTCTTGATGACCGTCAACTGAGCGCCATGGTTGTTGCCTAAGATGCTGCCGTGGTCAAGGCCGAAGGCACCGCGCACGGCCCATCCATGACGGAACTGCCAGCCCGCTTCTACCATCAGGCTGGTGTTGTGGTGGGGATAAGTGTAAGGATCATCATAGGTGCCGTAGCCTCGTTGCCAGCTCGCGAGAACGCGGTAATCGAGATGAGGCAACGGAGCTCCCGCTATGCCCATGTGCCAGGCCACGAAGCGGTTGTCCTCCACGCGGATGCGATAATCGTCGTTGTAGAGCGGAGATCGGTAGAGCGGGTTGCCGATGACTTGTCCCCAATGCTGAAGGCTCATGTAGTTGCCATGGTTATAATATCTGTCTTGACCGGCTATATGGTCGGGAATGTTCGACGTGCGATCATGGTAGATAGGGCCGCTCTGATCGGTAGTATGGAGATATTCAACGACAATGTTCTTCAGCCATGTGCCACGTTTCAACTGAAGCTCGCCCCCGAGCATGATGTCTTTGAGCGGATAGAGAAGAAACCGGTTTTTCTCTTTTTTTTGGAAGTCAGCCCCTTGTCCGTAGCCGTCATAGTCGAGGAAGAACTGTTGCGAGTGGTCATCAAAGAAATGGTCTGCATAAATAGAGGCACACCAGTTCTTTGCATTGTAATCGATACGGGCCACCCAGGCTCCGCTCTGGTTGCCTTCGATATTTCCGTATCCTGCACCGTCTGTGATATCGGATCCTCCGGGGATAAAAGCTCGCCAGAAGTCCTTCAGCCGGTGTCCGCCTAATTTCAGCTTCACTAATTGCCCGTTTTTCTGTTGTATTTTGTAGCCACTAAACTGCGCCTGCATCTCCAAGCCGAGCGTCACACTGAGCGGAAACTGTTCGGGCTTGCCGAAGCGCAGGTAGCCCGCCTTGCTGTGATACAGCGTGTGTTCGTTGTAAGGCGTGATCCCATGGTTTGTGAAGTCTCGCTGCCAGCCGTCGTCTGTGTATATGCCGTAAGCCATGTGCACTTTCAGGGCAAACCATCTCCCTAAGGCCGGGATGGTCCAGTATTCGGGAATGGCAATCCTCACTTGTGGAATGGGTCGCGCGTTGATACCTAAAGCCTGTGAACCGCTGGAGAGCCATTGGTTCTTCAGCTCCATCGGCCATTCCTTGGCACCGATGGTCAGCACGCCGTGGAGCCAGCGCCCCTCGACATAAGCCTGTTGCAATACAAAATGGCTGGAATAGTGGGAGGCGACGGCCATGTCTACGCCGTAGCCGATGCCCCAGCGACGGCAAGAGTCCGCTTCGAGCGGACGCTCCAAGGCACCACGCAGATAGGCATTGTTCGATTGGAGTGAGCTCATGCCATGCTTGTTGGCATTGAGCCACAACGGTGTGTGCCCCGAAGAAAAAGAACCTTGCATTTCGGCCGAATAGTGAACGTCAGAGAAAGGCTGAAGCTCGCCTGCCGCCGCGCCCTGTTGCCAGGCATATTGTGCGGAGGCGGAAAGCGCGGAAAAGAAACCTATGGCTGTAAGTATGTATTTGTTCATGGTAAGAAGAGTGCCATCGCTATTTGCTTACAAAATTAATAAAATTTTCGCCTATAGAGGGTCTTTTTCCCTAAAAAGCATCCATATAATAGGGTTTTTCCCTCGCAGGATAGGGAAAAGCCGTATATTCTATGATTCTTTCTTCATAACTTTGCATCGTGATAAAGAGAATATAATCACGAACAACAATAAAAACACATACAGCTATGAAAAGGTTATTAACAGCACTCGCACTCTTGCTCACGATGACGCTGAGCGCTTCGGCCATGAGTTACAGCCAGGCGCGCGAAGAGGCGCTCTTCCTCACGGATAAGATGGCCTATGAGCTTAACCTCACCGACGAGCAGTATGAAGCAGCCTATGAGATTAATCTCGACTACCTCATGCGTATTGACGACTACAACGACCTCTACGGTGTCTACTGGCGGCAGCGCAATCTCGACCTGAGCTACATCTTGCTCGACTGGCAGTATCGCGCTTACTGCGGTGCCTCTTACTTCTACCGTCCGCTCTACTGGAGCGATGGCTTCTGGCACTTCGGTATCTATGCGCGCTATCCGCATCGCGACTACTTCTTCTTCGGTTGTCCTAACTTCGTGTTCACCTACACCGGAGGCCATTCCTGGCATTATAATGGTGGACGCTCCTGGTACTACGGACGTGTATGGCACGGACCGCGCGATGGTGGACCTTATTTAGGCATGCGCCATGGCTGGGACAACGGACGTTACGGTGGCGGTTATGTCTACCAGTCGGGACGCCGCACGTGGGCACAGGCTGGCCCGCAGTACAAGAACCGCACGACCAACAACCGTGCATTCGGCAATCGTACCTTCGGCAACATGCAGCGTGGTGGTGTCAACGACAGCCCGCTCCGCACCGGCAACCGCTCTTTCGGCTCGCAGCCTCAGTCGCAGGCTCGCCCCCGTTCCTTCGGCATGTCTACCGACACGAACCGTTCCTTCGGCATCCCGCGTGAGAGCAGCACGCGCTCTACGGTGAACCGTTCTTCGGAGCGATCTTTCGGCAGCGGTGTCTTCGGCAACCATTCCTCTTCTCCCCGTAACACGTTCACTCCACAGCAGAGCGCACCGGCCCGTAGCTATTCCGCACCCACGCGTTCCTCATCGCAGAGCTCACCTTTCGGCGGCCACAGCACGGGTTCGTTTGGCAGCAGAAGCACCTCGGGCAGTGGCTCCTTCGGTGGAGGACGAAGCTCAGGCGGCACCTTCGGCAGAAGATAAGCTCAACGAATAAAATAAATATTGCTTGATGTACCTTTTAATAAGCGTAAAAGGTTTTGGTATTGGTTGCAAGGCGTGCCTTGCAACCTTTTTTAATGGGATAAGTTCAGTGAGTAAAACGTATTGAATCTTGAATCATTATTCAACATTCAACACTTCACATTCAACACTTCAAATTATCCTAAATATTTGATAAGCAGCTTAGCGTAGCCGCTCTCACGCAGTTTGACGATACTCTTCTCGCGAATCTGTCGAACGCGCTCCCTTGTCAAACCGAGTTGGTCGCCGATCTCCTCAAGTCCTTTCTCATGGCAACCGATACCAAAGCACTCACGCACGATGGTGATCTCACGTTCCTTCAGCACGTTGCGCAGCACGGTGTCGAGCTCCTTGGCCATGCTCTCGTAGTCGACCTGCTTGTCGGCACGACTGTCCTCGCCCGAAGCCAAGACATCAGCCATCGAGTTGTCGTCGTCCTCCTGGAATGGTGCGTCGATACTCATGTGATGGTTGTCGGCCTTGATGGTCTGGTCAATCTTCGTCTCATCGATATTCGTCAGCGACGAGAGCTCCTGCACGGAAGGACGGCGCTGATTCTTCTGCTCGAACTTGGAAATCTCTGAGTTGATCTTTGACAGGGCACCTACCTGGTTGAGAGGCAGGCGCACGATACGGCTCTGCTCGGCGATGGCCTGCAGGATGCTCTGGCGAATCCACCATACGGCATAAGAAATGAACTTGAATCCTCGCGTCTCATCAAATTTCTCTGCGGCTTTCACCAGTCCGATATTGCCTTCATCGATAAGGTCGGTGAGGCCAAGACCCTGATGCTGGTACTGCTTAGGATCTTCTGTGCCAACTCAATCTCCTCGTCCACGCTGATCATTGGGACACGACCAATCTCTACGAGATACTTGTCCAATGCCTCGCTGGAGCGGTTAGTGATGCTTTTCTGAATCTTTAACTGACGCATTTCTTATTACCTTGCTTAATTAAAAAACTTCTCCTTTATACCTATGAAGAATGGATGTTACATGCAACAGGGCGTAATACGCCCAATTAGGTTGCAAAGTTAATAAGAAATCGCCAACGTTGTACTTATTTTATATTTATTTTTGTATTTTATTCAATTGTTCACTGTTTACTTCAATTCCAACCTCACGACGTTCTCCACATGCGGTGTGTGTGGGAACATGTCTACGGGCTGCACGGCGGCTACTCGGTAGAGGCTGTCGAGGAGCTGGAGGTCGCGGGCCTGCGTAGCGGGGTTGCAGGAGACGTATACGATTCGGCGGGGGCGGGCATTGAGGATGACGTTCACCACATCAGGATGCATGCCGGCACGCGGTGGGTCGGTGATGATGATGTCGGGACGGCCGTGCCTGGCGATGAAGTCGTCCGTGAGGATCTTACGCATGTCACCGGCAAAGAACTTCGTGTTTGTGATGTTGTTGATGCTGCAGTTGACCTTCGCGTCCTCGATGGCCTCCGGCACATATTCGATGCCGATAACCTCACGCGCCTGACGCGCCACATAGTTGGCTATGGTACCCGTTCCTGTATAGAGGTCGTAGATGAGCGGCTTTTCAGTGGAGTTAGGAGTTAGGAGATAGGAGTTAGGAGTTGGGAGGTCTGAGTCAGGAGTAGCCGAGGCGAAGGCAAAGCTCTTTGCCACGTCGTAGAGCCTGTGAGCCTGCTCCGTATTCGTCTGATAAAAACTCTTTGGACCAACCTTGAACTTCAGGTCGCCCATAAGCTCATAGATGAAGTCGGTGCCTTTGAAAGTGGTCAGTTCAAGATCACCGATCGTGTCATTGCCTTTCTGGTTGTTCACATAGATAAGGGATGAAATCTGGGGAAATTTGTCAGCGATATGCTGCATGAGCTGCTGCGCCATCGTCTCGTCAGCCAGCGTGTCATAATGGAACTGGATGAGCAGCATCCACTCGCCCGTGTTGGAGTTGCGGAACATGAGGTTACGCAACAGTCCTTTCTGCGCGCGCACGTCGTAGAACGACATGCCTATCTCCTTGGCATAGCGCTCGATCTCATTGCGAATCTCGTTGTGAAGGTCATCCATGAGCCAGCACTTACGAATGGGGTAGATCTTATCGAAGGCACCCGTGATATGGAAGCCGATGGCAGCGTGGTTGCCATTTTCGAGATCGAGGTGCTCGTCGGCAAGTTCTTCCTTTGTGAACCACCGACGGTCACAGCAACCAAACTCGAGTTTGTTGCGATAGGCTGTGGTCTTGACAGAGCCAAGGATCGGCGTGATAGGCGGCAGGTCGATCTTGCCGATACGCGTCAGTTGATCAAAGACCTGCTGCTGCTTGGCTTTAAGTTGCTCCTCATAGGGCAGATTCTGCCACTTGCAGCCGCCGCAGATGCCGAAATGCTGGCAGAAAGGCTCCGCACGCACCTCGCTCTTCTTGACAAAGTTGACGACACGTCCTTCGGCATATTTGTGTTTCTTACGGTAAATCTCGACATCCACAACATCGCCGGGAACGCAGAATGGCACGAAGACCACACAGTCGTCGTGATGGAAAAGACATTTGCCTTCAGCAGCTATGGCTTCGATGGTGACTCCTTCAAGAATCGTATTGGGTTTGTTCTTTCTGCTCATGTTTTTGCTTGGTTTCGGTGCAGAGGCCGTCCCTGACAGTGACTGTGGCATGGGTATGACGGCTCTGGCTCTGCAAAATTACTCGAAAAGTGCGGTAAAAACAAGATTTTCACCCATTTGTTTGCGTTCACACAAAAAAATATAGTTGCATGGCAATAATTTCTCCAAATTCTCTTGCGTTATTGAAAGTTGTTTCGTATCTTTGCAAAGTAAAGATTGCAAACATCTGACTTTAACGGAAAAGAAAACTGTACGACGCAATTACACATTAATATATATAAAAACACTATATTTATGAACGAGAAAAGGGTTTATACCTTTGGTAACGGTAAGGCAGAAGGCCGTGCCGACATGAGAAACTTGTTGGGCGGTAAAGGTGCCAACCTTGCCGAGATGAATCTTATCGGTGTGCCGGTTCCTCCCGGCTTCACGATTACTACCGAGGTTTGCAACGAGTATTTTGAGAAAGGCAAGGCAGATGTTGTCGCCCTGCTGAAAGACGATGTGGAGAAGAGTGTTCGCCACATCGAGAATCTCATGGGTCTTCGCTTTGGCGACGCTGAGAACCCGCTGCTTGTCAGCGTGCGTTCCGGTGCGCGTGCTTCTATGCCGGGCATGATGGACACCATCCTCAACCTCGGCTTGAACGACGAGGTGGTTGTGGGTCTGGCCAAGAAGACCGGCAACGAGCGTTTCGCCTACGACAGCTACCGCCGTTTCGTACAGATGTACGGCGATGTAGTGCTCGGCATGAAACCTGTCAACAAGGACGACATCGATCCTTTTGAGGCAATCATCGAGCAGGTGAAGAGCAAGCGCGGCATCGTGCTCGACAACGAGATGAACGTCGATGAGCTCAAGGAGCTCGTCACGCGCTTCAAGACAGCTATCAAGGAGCGCACGGGTGAGGTCTTCCCCGAGAACCCGATCGATCAGCTCTGGGGCGCTATCTGCGCGGTGTTCGACTCCTGGATGAACGAGCGCGCTATCCTCTACCGCAAGATGGAAGGCATCCCGCAGGAGTGGGGTACTGCCGTGACCGTCATGGCGATGGTCTTCGGAAACATGGGCAACACATCGGCTACAGGTGTATGTTTCAGCCGCGACGCTGCCACGGGTGAGAACCGCTTCAACGGTGAGTACCTTGTCAACGCGCAGGGTGAGGATGTCGTTGCCGGTATCCGCACTCCGCAGCAGATCACGAAGGAAGGGTCGCTCCGTTGGGCCAGGCAGCAGGGCATCTCGGAGGAGATCCGTGCTACGAAGTTCCCCTCGATGGAGGAGGCTATGCCGGAAATCTACAACCAGCTCAATGCCCTTCAGGACAAGCTCGAGAAGCACTATCACGACATGCAGGACATGGAGTTCACCGTTCAGGAAGGCAAACTGTGGTTCCTCCAGACCCGCAACGGCAAGCGCACGGGTACGGCTATGGTGAAGATCGCCATGGATCTGCTGCGTGAGGGAGAGATTGACGAGAAGACTGCCATTGAGCGCTGCGAGCCCAATAAGCTCGACGAGCTGCTCCATCCGGTCTTCGACAAGGAGGCGTTGGCCAAGGCCAAGGTGCTGACACGCGGCCTGCCTGCTTCGCCGGGCGCTGCCTGCGGTCAGATCGTGTTCTTCGCCGACGATGCTGCCAAATGGCACGATGAGGGCCATAAGGTTGTCATGGTGCGTATCGAGACCTCTCCTGAGGACCTCGCCGGCATGTCAGCGGCTGAGGGTATCCTCACGGCTCGTGGCGGCATGACCTCACACGCCGCCGTCGTGGCCCGTGGCATGGGTAAATGCTGCGTCTCGGGAGCCGGTGCCATTAACGTAGACTATAAGTCGCGCACCGTGGAGATCGACGGAGTGCTGCTCCATGAGGGCGATTACATCTCTATCAATGGATCTACGGGCGAAGTGTATCAGGGTGAGGTGAAGACGATCCCGGCTACCGTCTCCGGTGACTTCGCCGAGCTGATGAAGCTCTGCGACAAATATACCCGCATGGTGGTGCGCACAAATGCTGACACGCCGCACGATGCTGAGGTGGCTAAGAACTTCGGTGCCATCGGTATCGGCCTGTGCCGCACGGAGCACATGTTCTTCGACAACGACAAGATTAAGGCCATGCGCGAGATGATTCTCGCCGAGGACAAGGCCGGTCGTGAGGTGGCGCTTGCCAAGCTCCTCCCGTTGCAGGAGAAGGACTTCTACGGCATCCTGAAGTGCATGGACGGCATGCCCGTGAACATCCGCCTGCTCGATCCGCCGCTCCACGAGTTCGTGCCGCACGATGTCAAAGGCCAGGAGGCCATGGCTCAGGAGATGGGCAAGAGCTTAGCGTTTATCCAGAAGCGTGTGGCTTCGCTCGCTGAGGTCAACCCGATGCTCGGTCTTCGCGGCTGTCGTCTCGGCATCACTTATCCGGAGATCACGGCCATGCAGACCAAGGCCATCCTCGGGGCTGCCCTGCGGCTGAAGAGCGAGGGCTTCAATCCTAAGCCGGAGATCATGGTGCCGCTCGTGGGTACAGAGAAAGAGCTTGAGGCTCAGCAGCAGGTCATCAAGACTGCCGCTAAGGAGCTGTTCCAGGAGAAGGGCGCAAGCATCGAGTTCAAGCTCGGTACGATGATTGAGATTCCGCGTGCTGCCCTGACCGCTGACCAGATTGCCAAGCATGCCGATTACTTCTCCTTCGGTACCAACGACCTGACGCAGATGACGTTCGGCTACAGCCGTGACGATGTCGCCCGCTTCCTGCCGACTTATCTCGATGAGAAGATCCTTGAGGTCGATCCGTTCCAGGTTCTCGATCAGACCGGCGTGGGCCAGCTCGTTGAGATGGGCGTGAAGAAGGGCCGCTCCACGAACCCGACATTGAAGTGCGGCATCTGTGGTGAGCATGGCGGTGAGCCTTCTTCCGTGAAGTTCTGTCACCGTACCGGCCTCGACTACGTGAGCTGCTCGCCGTTCCGCGTTCCTATCGCGCGTCTGGCAGCGGCGCAGGCAGCCGTAGAGGAATAATAATCACGCTTACATGACATAATGAAAGAGACCTGTCCGTTTGGGCAGGTCTCTTTTTCTATAGAAGAAAGGTTCTTGAATGCCATCTTGCCTCAGCTGTGTCACGATCTTGTCTCAGCTGTGTCACGATCTTGTCTCAGCTGTGTCACGATCTTGCCTCAGTCGTGTCACGATCTTGCCTCAGCCGTGTCACGATCTTGTCTCAGCCGTGTCACGTGTAGTTTAACGTTTTTGGTTGACTACTTTAAGCCTTATTTTTAATGTTGGTTGACCTGGTTAAACATTACTTTTATATTTGGTTGATACGTGTGCGG
>ONBC01000133.1 GCA_900315955.1 uncultured Prevotella sp. | reverse complement strand
GGTTGACGGTGTGAACATTCCGTTGCAGGAAGGCAGTGTGGTGCGCGTCTCACCAGAAGGCAAACGCACCATTCACAACAACGGCACGGAGCCGATGGTAGTGCTCTGCGTGCAGTACCGTGAGACGCCTTTCACTCAGGAAGATGCCACCGATGGCGTTATCCTGAAGGACCAAGTGAAATGGTAATCGAAACTGTCATATCAACAATCTATACCGTCATGGACAAGACCACTTGTCTGTGACGGTTTTGTACGTTTATAAAAAATAAAGAAGATGATCAGAAATCAAGTAATCGACCCGTTATTTCCCCAATGTCCGGTAAGAAATGTACTTTCCCGTATCGGTGACCGCTGGTCATTGCTTGTGCTGCTTGCCCTGCACGAGAAAGCAAAAGCTATGCGCTTCAGCGACCTTTGCAAGACTATACCCGATGTTTCACAGAAGATGCTCACTTCAACGTTACGTAAACTGGAGGCTGATGATCTTCTGTCCCGGACCATCTATCCCGAAGTGCCGCCACGTGTGGAATACAAGCTGACGAAGCGCGGAAAGACACTCATCCCACTGCTCAACCAGTTGGTGGACTGGTCATTGGACAACATGGATGCCATCATTAGGCACCGAGAGATATATGCATTGTAGATTATGCATCACAAAACGGCATATTGCACGCTACATTTTATCATTAATCTATCGGAAAGAATTATCCCCAGACCTCTTTTGCAATCTCTCTTACGAGATCTATCTTCGCCCACTGTTGAGCCTCAGTGAGTTTATTGCCAATCTCGCAGGATGCAAATCCGCACTGCGGACTGAGGCACAGTCTGTCGAGTGGTACATACTTCTCTGCCTCGCGGATACGACGCTTCACCTCTTCCTTGTCTTCCAATACAGGCGATTTGGTCGTTATCAATCCGAGTACGACCTGCTTGTCTTCAGGAATATACTTCAGTGGTTCGAAACTGCCTGAGCGCTCGTCGTCGTATTCCAGATAGAAGGCATCGACGTTTTCCTGGGCAAACACATAGGGGGCTACAGGGTCATAGGCACCCTTGCTGGCCCATGATGAGTGGTAATTGCCCCGACAGATATGGGTATTGATAACAAGGTCATCCGGTTTGTCTTGCAGAGCAAGATTGTTCACCTCAAGATAACGCTCTGCTTCTCCTTCAAGCGTGAAGCCGGTGCCCGCCATTGCCTTCCAATAATCATCGTCAATGATCATTCCCCAAGTGCAGTCGTCAAATTGCAGATTACGGCAGCCCGCAGCATAGAGGTCTTTGATAACCTGACGATAGGCTGATGCGAGATCTTTTATCAGCTGATGCTCCTCAGGATATATTTTCTGTGTGTCTTTGGCATTATTGCCACGGAAGAACTCTGCAAGCGTCTGTGCCGGTGCAGGAATAGTCTGTCTGGCAACAACTCCCTCACCTTCAAACTGTTTCACATATTTGAAGTGCTCCACGAATGGATGATTCTTGCCGCCAAGCTTGCCCGTTAATCGCGTAGATCCCTTCGTGGTCTCCTCATCGTGAAACTGGTAACCATGTTCCAGTTCTATATGCTCAACGCCCTCAAGACCCCACATGAAGTCGAGATGCCAGTATGCACGGCGGAATTCTCCGTCTGTAATATCTTGTAGTCCGTGCGCTTTCTCTTTCTCTATCAGATCTTTGATAAGACGATCCTCTACCGATTTTAGTTCCTGGGCACCGATTCTACCCTCGGCAAATTGTGCTCTTGCTTCCTTGAGTGCTTTCGGACGAAGGAAGCTTCCTACGAAGTCTGCGCGGAACGGCGCATGTAATGTACTGCTCATTGTTATTGTCTATTGTGTTAAACTTTTGATTTCGATGCAAAGGTAAGAACTATAAAATTATCTGCAAAATATTCTTTTAAATTCAGAAAAATGTGCTACTTTTGCAAGAAGATAGTCAAATATGTAGAATATTATTCTACAAAATTAAGAGATAACTGATATGGCAAACCAAGATAAGCTCGACACTACTGATATTAAGATGCTGAAGATACTGCAACAGAACTCACGGCTCACCGTGAAAGAGCTTGCTGCAAAAGTAAATCTCTCCCCCACCCCGGCTTTCGAACGACAGAAGCGGTTAGAGCGGGACGGGTATATCCAGCGCTACGCTGCTATCGCAGACCACCACAAGCTTGGAAACAACGTTATTGTGCTATGCAACATCCGACTTAAGCAGCATACCCACGATCTTATACAGCAGTTTATGGATGCAGTGCAGTCGATCGATCAGATCACGGAATGCTATAACACCACCGGCGACTATGATTTCCTTATTAAAGTTTACGCACGAGACATGAAAGACTACCGAAATATTAGTTGTGTTGGGAGCTTGCACAGCGTTATCGTTATCGGAGAGATTAAGGACTCACACGTTATACCAGTGGCAAGATACGAAGAAGGAAACCTTTGACAAGGCATCTGTACAAACAAAACCAATTCAATTGTCTTTTTGTTCCACATTAAAAAATATATTGATATGCCCATCACATTACTTCCTTCCCTTCTTTTGGCAATCGTCCTTGTGGGTTTCACGCCCGGGCCAGCCAATCTCTTCTCGCTCCATTGTTCAATGAAGAATGGAACGAAGAAGGCGATGACAATGTGGTTCGGACTGCTCACTGGCTTTACCATTGCCGCAACATTAGGTGCAGTGGTTACCCACCTCATCGGAGCGATGATGGATCAATATGTGGTATGGCTCAAATATATTGGCTGCGCTTACATACTTTATTTGGCATGGCAAATCTACCGTAGCAAAGGCGAAGCACAAACAAGTGACCATACTTGTACATTTCTTTCAGGAATGGTCGTACAACTCACCAACGCAAAGATCGTCATCTTTGACCTCATGGCATATACAACATTCGTGTTGCCCTATTCGAACAAGTTATCCGACTTGCTGATTATGACGGCATTGCTTGAAATAGCCGGTCCAGGTGCCAATCTCGTCTATCTCTTAGCCGGTGCCGGACTGCATGATTTCTACAACCGATACCCAAAGCAGACAAACACTGTCATGGCTGTTCTATTGTCTGCCTGCGCAATATACATACTACTGAATTGACGAAAAAAGCATCATTATGAGGATTAAGAATATCGACCATTTTGTCGTAACGACACAATACTTGCTGGCTTGCCTTGATTTCTATGTCGGGGCATTGGGCATGGAGCACCGTGATAGTAACAACCATCATAACCTCTACTTCCCCGGTGGGAAGATCTCTATTCACACGAAGAAAGGTGAGTTCCAGCCTGCCGCCCTACATCCGACTTACGGCTCGCAAGATTTCTGTCTGATTGTAGAGGACGACTTGGAGACCGTCAAAAAAGAATTAGAAGCCAAAGGAATTCATCCTTTACTCGATATAGCCGAGCGGCACGGTGCACACGGAGCCATGCGCAGCCTCTATGTCAGAGATCCCGACGGCAATCTGGTGGAACTGAGTAGCTATCGCTAAGCAAAACATCTTATACCATGACAATTATTCTCAATCAAATTGTCGTACTTGTCGATATGCCTTAAACGTGCCCTTTTTCGCGATAATCATTAATAAACTCCCGTATGGTTTGTTTGGTCTGCTGCTTGAAGAAACGCATCAAATGGTTAGGCTCGGAGAAGTTAAGCCGAAAGGCTATTTCTTTGATGCTTCGGTCGCTAAACAACAGATCTTGCTTTATCTCCTGTAACAGACGTCGTTTCAGCAGATGCACAGCACTGACACCAAACTCATTCATCACAGCTTTATTGAGTGTCACGCGGCTCACGTGCATCATGTTGGCATAATCCTCCACACGGTTCTTCTTGCAGATGTTTGTCTCTAATAGCTGCTTATAAACGTAAGCATAGTTGTTCTGTGGCGGAGCAAAAGGCAGATTGAAATAGTGGGCGTAGAGACGGTTGAGTTTCAGCAGGAACTCATAGAGATAGGCCAATATCATCTGATAGCTGTCGGCAACGGGTTGGCGCAATTCACCTTTCATATTTTTTAGCAACGCTAACAAAGGCGCAGAATCCTCTGCACGGATGTCGAAATAGGTCGGTGTATCGTTCTGATAGCAGTAGAGCAAACGATACATAAAGTACTTGTCGGAGAAGAAGTTGTTGATGAATTCTTCTTGGAAGACAAGAAAGGTGTAGTCCATGTGCCGGTCATCGCAGTGCCACTCTTGTTGATGGTAGGGCGAGATGATGAGCGAGGCTGCTGCCAAACTCCCTTTAAAAAGAGGGCAGACATGCATTTATTGGGGAGTATGGGAACTCAGAAACAGGCCATATCAAAATTGAAAAAAGAAATCGCTGGCGGATTTTAATGGTTGAAGGATCAAAATACAAGCCTCTGTGGGGCCATTAATGGGTCTGTATGGCAACAAAACAGCCTTCTGGCTGTTTT
>ONBC01000063.1 GCA_900315955.1 uncultured Prevotella sp. | reverse complement strand
CGTCCGCGACTATGGTCGTGGCATCCCACAAGGCAAGCTTGTGGAGGCGGTCTCTGTGTTGAATACTGGAGGAAAATACGATACCAAGGCATTCAAGAAGAGCGTAGGTCTGAACGGTGTGGGTGTGAAGGCTGTCAACGCCCTCAGTTCCCACTTCGAGGTGAAGAGTTATCGTGAGGGAAAGGTGCGTGCGCTCGTATTTGAGCGTGGCAAGCTCATCAGTGATAACACCGAGCCGAGTCTGGATGAGAATGGTACTTACATCTTCTTTGAGCCCGACAATACCCTGTTCAAGAACTATTCCTTCCACGATGAATATGTGGAGACGATGCTCCGCAACTATACCTACCTCAACAGCGGTCTCACGATCATGTACAATGGCCGTCGCATCAAGAGCCGTAATGGTCTGGAGGATCTGCTCGTCGACACGATGACGACAGACCCGCTCTATCCCATTGTCCACCTCAAAGGCGAGGATATTGAGATAGCCTTCACCCATACGAACCAGTATGGCGAGGAGTATCACAGCTTTGTCAACGGTCAGCATACGACGCAGGGCGGCACGCATCAGAGCGCATTCAAGGAGCATATTGCCAAGACGATCAAGGAATACTACGATAAGAACTACGAGTATACAGATATCCGCAACGGTATCGTGGCGGCCATCGCCATCAATGTGGAGGAGCCGGTCTTCGAGTCGCAGACAAAGATCAAGCTTGGCTCCACACTCATGGAGCCGGGGGGCGAGACCATTAATAAATATGTGGGCGACTTCATCAAACGGGAAGTCGACAACTACCTTCATATCCACAAAGAGGATGTGGCTGATGTCTTAGAGAACAAGATCAAGGAGAGTGAGCATGAGCGCAAGGCCATGGCAGGCGTGACGAAGCTCGCCCGTGAGCGTGCTAAGAAGGCCAACCTCCACAACCGCAAGCTGCGCGATTGTCGTATCCATTACAGTGACGCGAAGGATGACCGCAAGGAAGAGTCGAGTATCTTCATTACCGAGGGCGACTCCGCAAGCGGCAGCATCACGAAGAGCCGCGATGTCAATACCCAGGCTGTGTTCTCGCTGCGCGGCAAGCCCCTCAACTCGTTCGGCCTGACAAAGAAAGTGGTGTATGAGAACGAGGAGTTCAATCTCTTGCAGGCTGCCTTGGACATTGAGGACGGTCTCGACAACCTTCGCTACAACAAGGTTATCGTGGCGACAGATGCCGATGTCGACGGCATGCACATCCGTTTGCTGCTCATCACATTCTTCCTCCAGTTCTATCCCGAACTCATCAAGAAAGGGCATGTCTACGTGCTCCAGACCCCGCTCTTCCGGGTCCGCAACCGCCGCACGAAGATCAAGAGCAAGAAGGTCATAGCCGATGCTGACGCTCGCTTGGCTAAAGGTGAGCGGAAAAACGATTTCATCACGCGCTATTGCTATACCGATGAGGAACGTGTCAATGCCATCCGTGACCTCGGACCCGATCCGGAGATCACCCGATTCAAAGGTCTTGGAGAGATCTCACCCGACGAATTCGTCCATTTCATCGGTCCTGACATGCGGCTGGAACAGGTCACGCTGCATAAGAATGATCAGGTGCAGAAGCTCCTCGAATACTATATGGGCAAGAACACGATGGAGCGGCAGAACTTCATCATCGACAACCTCGTCATCGAGGAGGATCTGCCGCAAGATACGGAGCCAATAGAATAATGATTATGAAATACATCAACTTCCATTCCGTCATCATTTTGCTGATGGCACTCTTCTTTGCTGTACCTTCTCAGGCACAGTTAAAGCTTGATTTTGGCAAAGACTCCCCGCTTCGCAAGTTGCAGATAGCAGAGATTGCGATCAGTAATCTCTATGTCGATACCGTGAACCAGCAGAAGCTTGTGGAGGACGGCATCCGTGGCATGTTGGAGAAGCTTGATCCCCATTCCACCTATACGACAGCCAAGGAGACCAAGGCCATGAACGAGTCGCTCAACGGTTCTTTCGACGGCATCGGTGTACAGTTTAATATGCAGGAAGATACGTTGCTCGTCATCCAGCCTGTCGCTAAAGGACCGTCAGAGAAGGTCGGTATCCTGCCCGGCGACCGTATCGTTGCCGTCAACGACACGACGATAGCGGGTGTAAAGATGAGCCGCGAAGAGATAATGCGTAGGCTGCGCGGACCCAAGGGTACAAAGGTCAACCTCACCATCGTGCGTCGTGGAATCGCAGAAAAGCTCCATTTCACCGTGGTACGGGATAAGATCCCAGTCAAGACCATCGATGGGTGGTACATGATTAAACCTGCTACCGGATATATCCGTATTGGCAGTTTTGGAGCGACGACTTATCAAGAGTTTATGACGGCAGTCAATGCTTTGAAGAAGCAAGGCATGAAGAACCTCATCCTCGATTTGCAGGACAATGGTGGTGGTTATCTTCAGGCAGCCGTGCAGATAGCGAATGAGTTCTTGCAGAAAGGTGATCTTATCGTCTACACGAAGGGTCGTGTGGCACCGCGCTCCGAGTTTGTTGCTCAAGGTAACGGTACGCTGAAGGATGGTAAGGTCATCGTGCTTGTCAATGAGTTTACGGCTTCTGCCGCTGAGATCGTCACGGGAGCCTTGCAGGATCAGGATCGTGGCACGGTCGTTGGTCGTCGGTCCTTTGGTAAAGGTCTTGTGCAGCGTCCTATCGATTTCCCTGACGGTTCAATGATGCGTCTCACCGTGGCACATTATTATACTCCCTCCGGTCGTTGCATTCAGAAACCTTATGTCAAGGGTGATCTGAAAGACTATGAACTGGAGCTGGACAAGCGCTTCAAGCATGGAGAGCTTTATTCAGCGGACAGCATTCATTTTGCTGACTCGCTGAAGTTCTATACCCTTCGTAAGCATCGTACCGTGTATGGCGGTGGTGGTATCATGCCCGATTATTTTGTGCCGCTCGACACGCTGCAGTTCACGGCTTTCCACCGTAAGCTCATGGCGAAGAATATCGTGCTCGGCAACGACTTGAAGTTTATGGATGCCAACCGTAAGTTGCTGAAGGCAAAATATCCCCATTTCACCGATTATCTTGCGCATTACGAAGTGCCTCAGTCGCTCATCGATACGATCGTTGCTGAGGGTAAGAAGCAGAAGATCGTGCCGAAGGACCAAGCAGAACTGGACCGTACGCTCGTCTATCTCCGTGCTCAGCTTAAGGCGCTTATCGCCCGTGACCTTTGGGATATGAGCGAGTATTTCCAGGTGATGAATGAGCAGAGCCATATTGTTCAGAGAGCCTTGAGGCTTCTGTGAGAAGAAGGAAGTATTGAATTAAGAAGTCCGGAAGTCGCTGATTTCAGCGACTTCCGGACTTCTAATTAATACATTCTACCTCTCTTCATATCCCTCATTCTGTTTCCAGTTGGTATTTTCATTCATGATCGTCTGCGGGACGGGGAAGATGCGGTGTCTCTTGTCGAAGTTGGCCCCGGGGAAGTCGTGACGGTGGAATCCATATTCGCTCTCGAAGGTGCCGAACCGGATCATATCGTTACGGCGCCAGTTCTCATCGAAGAACTCTCGTCCGCGCTCGTCGAGCAGCTCTTTGAGGCTCGGAGTGTGGTCGAGCAGAGGCGCATTGACGTATGCACGGATCTGGTTGAAGAGGCTCTGTGGCGTATCGCCGTTCGTTGCTGTGGCGCCCCGGAGGATAGCTTCAGCTTTTTCTAAGAGGATGTCAGCGTAGCGGAAGATAGGCACATCGTTGCTTTGGCAACGAGCGTACTTCGAATACTCCGTGGGGTTCGGATAGAACTTGATGGATCGGTAGCCCTGGCGCCATCCGTCGTAGGTAGCGCCGGCATTGAGCTGGGCTTCGCCGCCTTCTTTCAGTGTGAGGGTCTTTGTAAACTCCAACTGTTGGCCTTTATACAGGTAAGGCACGCCGGTCTCCTCGCCGGTGATAGCGTCGTGCATGAACACCTTGCCACTGAGCACGCACTTGTTGCGCTCATCTCCTTTCAGTGTGAAGAGGTCGGCAAACTCCGGGTTCATGGCGCAGATACCCGCACAGGAGTTGCTCATCTTGCCACTGTAGTAGCCCGTAGGCGTGCCAGAGTCGATCTTGCGGAACGTGCGGTAACGGCCATAGTAGTTGCCTTCTTCTGATTTGTAATCGGTCACACAGTCGTAGGGCATAGCATAGATGAAGTCCTTGATCTGATAGCCGTTGTTATAAAGGAACTTCTTGCGATAGTTGTCGGAGAGGTTGAACAGTCCACTCTTGATGATTTCATCGCAGTATTTCACGGCCTCGTTGAGTTTCGGGTTCGCCGTTGTTGCAGGGTCGTAGTCGGCTACGTTGCCGCAGGTATAGACCCCCCAGTTCATGTAGAGCTTGACGAGCAGTGCTTCCGCCATCCATTTGTTCGGCTTGCCATAAGTGGAAGCGTCGTTGGCAGTAGATAGTTCTGGCAGACTCTCCACGAGCTCTTTCTCGATAAACTCAGCCACCGCCTTCCGGGGCTGTCGCTCAATGACCTCATTGCTATCGTAGATCTTGTTCAGGATAGGCACATCGCCGTAGCTGTCCATGAGGATGAAGTGATAGAACGCCCGCACGGTACGCAGGTTGGCTATATAGCGTTTAGACAGTGCTGTGGTGTCATCGGCCAGTTCGTTGATGAGCTTGTTGCACTTCGTGATGCCACTTGCCAGGTCGCTCCACCAGTTGCCCGGCGTGTTGTTGGCCTGGAAGGTATGGAGTGTCGGGTTGACATTCTCTGCACCGTCATAGTAGTCACCGTCAAAGCTCAGTCCGGTAGCCTCGTCGGACGAGAAGGTCTGATAACGGTTATAATTGTTGCCGAGCGGTTTGCGGAACGCATAATAAGCATCGGCCATTTTTCCCTCCATAGCGATCTCCGAGCTGGGGTATTCGGTCAGTTTTGACTTCACGTCCACATCGAGGTCTGTGCAGGAGGAGGCAGCTAAGGCGAGAAGGGCCGTAGCAAGGATATATCTTGTTTTCATGATCATTGAAATAATTATTCTTAGAAGTTGACTTTCACTCCTACCATGATGGTGCGTGTATGGGGATAATACGAGTTGCGCCACTGTACGCCCGGTGTCAGTCCACCGAGGTCCACCTCCGGGTCAATGCCTTTGAAGCCGGTGATGGTGAAGACATTGTTACAGGTCGCGTAGACCGAGAGGCCGCTCACCCAGTCGCTGATCTTACCGAAGTCGTAGGCCAGGGTGAGGGTAGAGAGTCGCAGATAGCTCCCGTCCTCTATCCATCTGTCGGAAGGGGTCTGTGCGTTCACGTCACCGTATTTCTGGACCGTGAGGCACTCCTTAAACACGTTCTTCCCTTGTGCGATGAGGCTCACACAGTTGCCTTGTGCGCGGATGGCGTCAAAGACTTTATTGCCGAGCACGCCTTGGAAGAAGATGTTCATGCTCCATTTCTTATACGTCAGCGTGTTGTTCCATCCGTAGGTCAGCTTAGGCTGCGCACTGCCGGTCTTCGTGCGGTCCGTGTCCTGGGGCTTGGTCGTCACCTCTCCCGTGCGCTTGCCGGTCGTCGGGTCGTGGACATAGAACTGGCTGACGCCCTGGTCGTTGTACCCAGCCCACTCGTAGGTATAGAACTGTCCGATGGGACAGCCTTCCATGATGCGCTGCACATAGACCCCCGTGTTGCCGGTTATCAAACAGTCGGCTTCATCGATATAGTCGACGGAGAACGTCTGATTGGAGAGTTTCTCCACCCGGTTGCTGTTGTGGGAGAGGTTCAGCGTTGTGGACCATTTGAAGTTTCTGTTCACCACGGGAATGGCGCTGATACTCAGTTCCACACCTTTGTTGCTGATGTCACCGACATTGGCTGTCATGGTTGAGAACTCGTATCGGTCGGTGGATACCGGGTAATAATAGATAAGGTCGGAGGTGCGCTTGTCGTAATATTCGAGGGTACCCGAGAGCCTTCCGTTGAAGAATCCAAAGTCGAGGCCGATGTTAAACATGCCCGTCCGTTCCCATTTAAGGTCAGGGTTAGCGTTGTTTGTGGCACCGATGGTGTGCATGTTGGTCGTCGTGCCATCAGCGTCCGTATACGGGAACCAGCCTGAGGCGGCATACGTCTTAATGGCCGTGAAGGCATCGAATCCTAAGGAGTTGCCACTCACACCGTAGCCGGCATGCAGGGAGAGGTTGTCGAAGATGTTGAGGTTTTTGATGAAAGGCTCCTCGCTCATGCGCCAGGATGCGCTCACCGAAGGGAAGGTGGCCCAGCGGTTGTCCTTACCGAAAGCCGATGATCCATCCCGACGGAGCGTGGCCTGGATATTATACTTGTCAGCGAAAGAGTAGTTGGCACGACCGTAGAACGAGATCATCCTCAGCGTAGAGAGACTTCCGCTCTCCACGGCATCGATGCCGTCGATCTTGTTGGCATAGGTAAGATCGTAGTAGCGCAAGGCGTTGCTGTAGAAGTCCTTCACGGTCAGTCCGAATCCATCGTTGTTGTTCGACTCCTCCCAGGAGTAGCCTGCCATGAATCCGAGGCGGTGCAGGTCGTTGAGGGTTGTCTGATAGTTTCCGTAGGTCTCAAACACTTTCTTGTTGCTGAAATAGGTGCTTCGCTGCGCCTCACCGTTGGTCTTGACAATCTGCGATTGGGTGGAGTGGTAGATAGAAGTGACGTTCTGCTTTTCGGAGTAGGAGAACTGTGCCGTCCAGGTGAGCCCTTTCAAGATGTTAAGGTCCGCCTTGCCGGTGATCTGCGTGCGCTTCTTCACATAGTTCATCTCGTCTTCGTGAATCATCGACACGGGGTTATAATAGTTTGTCACACTTGTCGAACTGAACCATGTGCCGTCAGCGTTCTTCACCGGTTGCAGTGGAGAATAGTAGACCATGGCGTCAGCCACGGCCATGCCCCGCTCATTGGTGCTCGGCACGTCGTTGTTCTCCGTCCGGCTGTAGTTTACGCCGAGGGCGAGGTTCAGCCGGTCGTGCAGCACCCTCGACTGCGCCAGGGCACGTGCGGTGAGTCGGTTCATGTCTGTCGACTTGATGACGCCTTGACGGTTCATGTAGTTGAGGCTGATGTTGTAGTTCGACTTGTCGTTTCCTCCACTCACAGAGAGGTTATGGTTGTGGCTGATGCCCGTTCGCTCCACCTCTTTCTGCCAGTCGGTGTTGGCTCCCTGGTCATCGGGCAGCTTGAAGTTGTTGGCTTGGGCGTAGCTGCGTAAGTCGTCGGCAGTAGCGAGGTCCACATCCTTCGACACGTTCTCTACGGCGAGGTAGCCCCGGTATCCGACGTGAGCGGTGCCTTTGCTGCCTTTCTTCGTTGTGACAATGATCACGCCGTTGGCTGCTTTCGAACCGTAAATGGCTGTTGCCGTAGCATCTCGCAGCACATCGATGCTCTCAATGTCGTCGGGCGAGACGAGCGAGAGGTCGACGCCCGGCACGCCGTCTACAATATAATAAGGTTGCATGGCTTCGCCGGTGCGCAGGGTCGACGCACCTCGAAGGGTGATCGAAGGTTCACCGTTGGGATTGGCTGTCGTGGTGACCACGAGCCCGGGCACCTTGCCTTGCAGCATCTCGCCGGGCGTGGTGATGACACCGAGGTTGAGGTCTTCCTGCTTGAGCGTCGTGATGGAGCTTGTCACATCCTTACGCCGCATCGTGCCGTATCCTACGACCACGACCTCACCGAGCGTTTTGTTGTCCTCTTTCAGTACGACCTGCTTGCTTTGCGAGGCATCTAAGGTCAGACTGGCATAGCCAAGGTAGGAAAACTCAAGGCGCTGCGAGGGAGCCGCATTGAGCGAATAGCGGCCGTTGCTGTCGGTGACCGTCGCTTCTTTCGTGCCTTCCACTTTCACGATGACGCCAGGAAGGGGATTGCCGTTGGCATCCTTTACGGTGCCGGAGATACCATTCTCTGCGAATGCCATCGTTCCGGTCATGAAGAATAATGCGGTCAGCAAGCTGCGACCGGCTGCCTTCATAGTGCTCTTTCTTTTTCTTAGCATTTCAATTGATAATTATTATCCTAACAATCTAATTGGGCCTTTTATTAATATGCTCGCAAAATTATAAACACGGTATTTCAATTCAAAGACATGAGCATGAAAGAATCGTGTCATTCGTAATGCCTATATTTTCATACCGACACTACATAATGTTCAGAATGTCAGAATATATTTCCTATTTGTCCATTAATGCTTTAGTTCTTAATAATAACACGACAAGAGTAAACATTATTAATTAAATTAGCAAATTTATTGGACAAAAAGTATAAAGGCTTTCTGTCGTAAATAACGCGGACGCATAAAAACGAACTATAGAAAGAACGTTCTTCCAGTGCTCCTTCAGTGTGTTGTAAACATACAAAAAATAGGCGGCGAGCGATTAATTTAATTAAAAAACCTTTGCTTGCATCCTTTTTTTTCTTATTTTTGCAGCGGATGAGATTTCAGACAAACGCTTAAATATTTACTGTTATGTTGAACAAGAAAGTAGAGGACGCTATCAACGCCCAGATCAATGCTGAGATGTGGTCAGCTTATCTTTATCTCTCCATGTCGGCTTGGGCCAGTGCCAACAACATGCCGGGCATGGGTCACTGGTTTGATGTCCAGTACCAGGAAGAGACAGATCACATGAAGATCTTCTTCAATTATGTCATCCAGCGCGATGGCCGTGTCACGCTGAAGCCTATCGAGGCAGTGCCGACAGAATGGAAATCGCCGCTTGACGTCTTTGAGGCAACTTTAGCTCACGAGCAGAAGGTGACATCGCTTATCAACGATCTCTATGCCCTGGCCACGGAGGAGAAGGATTTTGCCACGCAGAGCATGCTGAAATGGTTCATCGACGAGCAGGTCGAGGAAGAGGACAACGACAAGACCATCATCGACAACCTGAAGCTGATCAACGGCAACGGCTATGGCCTCTACACGCTCGACAAGGACCTTGCCGCTCGTGTCTACACCCAGGCTGCTCCGCTTGCTGCCAATGCCGGTGCCTGATCGTTACGGGCTCCGCTTAGCGGCTTTCCCTCTTGATGGGTAGTTTCCTTTATCGTCCGTCGCGCGGCAGAAGAAGTCTGTCGGTCGACGGGCGTTTTGTTTTTTCGTCACTTTTTTGTTGAGACCCAATGCTGCCCTTGATTATCAGACTTTTCACGCAGAGCCGCAGAGCTTATTGAGCCGCAGAGATGATATGTGTGAGAGGCTGAGACTGCTGAGAGGCCTTCGGCCTTATGAGGAGAGCGCAGAGGATCGTGCGTCAGTGAAGGCAGAATCTTCGAGGCTGGCAGTGTGTTGGTCTCATCAAACGTATCAACCAAATATAAAAGTCACGTATGAACCAAATATAAAAGTAATGTTTAACCGGGTCAACCAACATTAAGAATAAGGCTTAAAGTGGCCAACCAAAAGCGTTAAATTCATCGTTTCACATATGTGTCACGATCGTGACACATATGAGGCAGGATCGTGACACATATGTGAAAAGACCGCACGGCTATTTTGCGCGCTTCATCCAAACGTTAAGTTGATAGATGCTTGGGATAAGAATAAAGAACGAGAAGATGACGGAGAGCGTCACCATGCGTTCGTTGCCGTGGAAGAGGTCGATGAGCTTGCCGTCAGCCATCTGTGGCATGATATGGAACATGATGAACGCCACACTGTTGTTCACCCAATGGAAGAGGATGCCGGGGAGGATGGAACGCGTGCGGTAATACATCCAGCCGAGGAGCAGACCGATAAGGAACGCATGGATGCCCTGGGGGATGTTGAGATGGACGAGCCCGAAGACAAGTGCTGAGATAGCGATGGCCACCCAATGCCGTTTCTCGTCCATCATGCCGAGGATCTTGCGGAGGATCGCTCCCCGGAAGACGACCTCTTCAGCGAAAGGCGCTAAGATGCCGATGACAACATAACCTATGGGTTTCTTCATAACCTCCTCGAACATCTTCATCATCTGCTCCGGCATCTCCATCTGAAGCACTTCTACCAAACGCTCCGAAGGGATGATGGTGCCCAGGGCGAGGAGGACCGACCATGTGAGAACGATCCAAGGACGCGTCTGCATCCAGGAGGGCGACACCGGGGTCCATCTCAGTTTGAGGAAGAGGAAGATTGTCAGGCCACTGCTCAGCACCGTGGTGATGATGGTTGTCATGCCCAATGAGAGTTTGAAGGCTCCGAGGATAGCGCCAAACACGATCTGTAACAGGAAGAAGACAACGACATACCATAGGATGTCGAGAATATCTTTTAAGGTCTTATTCATAGATTATAGTATATAATGTGGAGTGTTTAATGGGAATGTTTAATGTGGAGTGATTAATGTGGAATGTTTAATGCGAAAAATCGGCTGATCACTTCCTTGTCCTTTTGTATCTGTGCGGCGAGCGCCTCGATGGACTCGAACTTTTGGTCGTTCCGGATACGTTTGATGAACTGTACACTGAGCGGCTTGCCGTAGAGACAGCCGTGGAAGTGGAAGATGTTGACCTCCAAAGACAGTTTCGTACCTCCGTAGGTCGGTCTCGTGCCGATATCCATCATGGCGGGGAGGGGTCGCTGATGGTCGTCTATTGACGCCTTGACGGCATATACTCCGCCTTTAGGAATGAGCAGTCCACTGTTGCCCGTGTCGAGGTTGGCGGTAGGGAACCCGAGCTTTCGGCCTTGTTGGAACCCCTTGATGACGGTGCCCGAGAGTTCGTAGGGACGCCCTAAGCAGCGGGTCGCCATCTCCACCTCTCCGCCTTCGAGGAAGGAGCGGGTGAGAGAGGAGCTGACCTTGATGTCGCTCACGGAGAAAGGTGTGGACTGCATGACATCGATACCCATCTCCCTGCCGTAGCCGACATAGTCGTCGAAGCCCTCGGCGCGGTTATGGCCGAAGCGGTTGTCGTAGCCGATGATGAGCTTGCGCACGTTGAGCTTGTCGTGGAGGATCTGTTGCATGAAGTCATGGGCAGAGAGGGCTGCCATCTCCTTCGTGAAATGGAGCACAGCCACATTGTCCACCCCCGTGAGCGAGAGCAGTTGCAGTTTGCGGTCGAGCGTGGTCAGCAGGCGCGGCTGATAGTCCTGGCTGAGCACCTGCCGCGGATGTCGGTCAAAAGTGATCACCAACGACTGCAAGCCTGCTTTGCGGGCTTCTTCCATGACGTTGGCTATCAAAAACTGATGGCCGCGGTGTACGCCGTCGAAGAACCCGATCGTGGCCACGCATGGGCGCAGCTGATCATTCAATGTAAAGAAATCGTTATCCACAATAGTTATATTCGTTTTACACGCTTCCCGATCCTGTACAGCTCGCCGCCTCCAAGCACAAGCACACCAGTCGAGCCGATGATGATCAGCCACTCGTTGAGGCTCAGCGGGAGGGTGCGGAACATACGGCCGCCGAATGTCACGATGAGCCACTGACCGACGAAGGTCAGGGCAAGTACGAGGATGAGGCCGCGGTCGCGCCAGAAATGACGGAAGGCGCTGTGGCAGCTCCCGAGACACTTCGCATTGAAGAGGTTCCAGAACTGCAGCATGACAAAGGTGGTGAAGAACAACGTCAGCTCATGCACGTCGATGATACTTCCTGTGCCATGTCGCTCACACCAGATGAGGAAGACGAACATGATGGCGAAGAAGAACACGCCCATGCCGAGGATGCCGCGTGCCATGGGGTTGGTGATGATGAAGTCGGAGGGTTTTCTCGGCTTGTCGTGCATCACCTCGTGGGAAGGCGGCAGCGATG
Source organism: uncultured Prevotella sp. (assembly GCA_900315955.1). Classification (GTDB taxonomy): domain Bacteria; phylum Bacteroidota; class Bacteroidia; order Bacteroidales; family Bacteroidaceae; genus Prevotella. The sequence goes on along the minus strand of ONBC01000063.1, from coordinate 2,978 downwards.
CCAGGGCGAGGGCTGCGAAGGTGTCCATGATGAGGTTGACCCAGAGGATCTGCGTCACCGTGAGCGGCATCTCCGTGCCGATGATAGAGCCGCCAAGCACGAGGAGCAGGGCAGAGACGTTGACGACGAGCTGAAAGAAGAGGAACCGCTGGATGTTCTTATAGAGTGAGCGCCCCCACATCACGGCTGAGGCGATGGAGGTGAACGAGTCGTCGAGGATGGTTATATCCGAGGCCTGCTTGGCCACGGAGGTGCCCGAGCCGAGCGAGAGGCCTACATGCGCATAGTTGAGCGCCGGCGCGTCGTTGGTGCCGTCGCCCGTCACGGCCACGACCTCACCATGCTTCTGCAGCATCTCCACGAGGCGTTGCTTGTCACCTGGCCGTGCACGACTCATCACATCGATGTCCTCGCACAGCGCATAAGCATCCTCGTCGGAGAGTGCCGCCCATTCGGGACCTGTGATCGCCTTGCCTCCCTCGATACCTATCTGCCGGCCTATCTCCAAGGCTGTTGCCGTGGTGTCGCCGGTCACGATCTTCACGCGGATGCCTGCCGTGCGGCATTCCTCCACAGCCTCGGGCACCTCCTCACGCACGGGGTCGCTGATAGCGCAGACCCCTTGCAGCTTGAGGTTCGTAGCCTTGCCCGCGGCAAGCGCGTCCGTCAGATCGCCTTCACCATAGGCAAAGGCTAAGGTGCGCATGGCTCTATGCTGATAGTCGAGCAGCACCTGCTCGCACGCCTCGCGGCGCTGTGCACAACAGTCGCAGAGGTTGAGGATCATCTCCGGGGCTCCTTTGACGAAGGTCATCGTGCGCCCGCCTACCGTGGCAGCGGTGGCCATCAACTTCCGCTCTGTAGAGAACGGCAGCTGGTTGAGCGTGGGGTTGGCAGCGCGTAAGGACAGATAGTCGTTGCCTTTGCCTTTGAGCCATAGCAGGAGCGCCCCTTCCGTGGGGTTGCCCACGACCTTGTCGCCGTCGAGCTCCGCCGTGGAGTTCACCGCCATGGCAATCTTGAGCAGCATCTTCTCATAATCGTTGTCCGCTGTCTCCGGGGTGAGGTAGACATCACCCACGCGCATCTTGTTCTGTGTGAGTGTGCCCGTCTTGTCTGTGCAGATGACCGTCACGGCTCCCATCGTCTCCGAGGCTTGAAGTTTGCGCACGAGGTTATGACTTTTGAGCATGCGCCGCATGTTCAGCGCCAAGGCGAGGTTCACGGCCATCGGCAAGCCCTCGGGCACCGCCATGACGATGAGCGTCACAGCCATCATAAAATAGTTGAGCACCACCTGTGCCATGCCGAAATAGTTGTTCGTATGCCACAGGTCGTTGGTAAGGATATCGTGCACGAGGAAGATCACGAAGGCGGCGATGGCAACGCCGAAACCGAACTTCGAGATGAGAGAGGCGAGCTTGCCAAGCTGGATATTGAGCGGGGTCTTCGTGTGCGTGACTTCCGTCGACTGTCGTGCTACCTTGCCTATCTCCGTGCTGTCGCCGATCTTCTCTACCACAGCCTCACCGTGTCCGTTCATCACCATGGTGGAGCGGAGAATGATATTCGTGGGATAGGCTGCCGCGTGCCGGTCCTTGTCGTCGGCGTTGAGGCTTTTGGTTGTCAGCGGCTCCCCCGTGAGGGCGGACTCATCCACTTGCAGGTTGACAGCGCTGAGCAGCCGTGCATCAGCCGGGATCTCATCGCCGACCTCCACCAGGATGATGTCGCCGACAACGACTTCCCGCCGGGGAATCTCCATCACTTTGCCTTCGCGCCGTACCTTCACGGGCTGGTCATCGTTCATCGCCGTGAGGACATTGAACTTCTTGGCTGCGTCGACTTCGAAATAGAAGCCTACTGTCGTAGCGAGGAAGATGGCGAGGAAGATGCCCAACGTCTCCATGAAGTCGTTGTTGATAAACGCAAGAACGAGCGAGATGGCTGCCGCGACGAGCAAGATCTCGATAATAGGGTCGCGGTATTTGTCAATATAGAGTTTCCAAAGAGAGGTCTTCTTTGGCGGAGTGAGAACATTCTCTCCATATTTATTGCGTGAGGCTGAAACTTGCTCACGGCTCAGTCCTTCGCGGTTGATTTGTTCTGTCATGTTCTTGTATAATAATGAAAGGAGCCATATAATATTATATGTACAAAGTTACATAAATTTAGGGCAATAATAGACCGCTCCTTATTAAATTTCAGTATCTTTGCAATATTAATCGTGAAATTACAACATTTTATAGAATGTTATTATGAGGAGAGTAGGCTATTCTTTCTTGACGACGCTGCTTGTCGTGCTGAGTAGTTGTGGTGGCAAACAAGCCAGCCCCGTCCAGAAACCCGTGAGAGTGAAAGTACAGGAAGTAGGTGCCGTTCAGGTCAACGGTGAGAATGCCTACAGTGGCACCGTAACGGAGGAGAGTGGCGTGAGCCTGAGCTTCCCCGTGGCGGGTACCGTGCAGACGATGGCTGTGGACCAGGGACAGATGGTGAGTCGCGGACAATTGGTGGCAACGATCAATGCCACAAGCCAGTCGGGTGCCTTGCAGTCGGCGCATGCTGTGACCCAGCAGGCCCGTCAAGCTTATCGTCAGGCGCTCGACACCTATACCCGGTCGAAAGGGTTGCATCAGTCGGGCGTCATCTCCGATTCCAAATGGGTACAGGCCCAGACCGCACTTGCTGAGGCGCGTGAGGCTGTGGCTTCGGCAGCAGCCTTGGAGACGATCGCCCGTAAGGGTACAGGCGACACCCGTCTGACGGCTCCGTTCAGTGGATACATCTCAGAGAAGGTTGCCGACGTGGGGCAGAACGTGTTGCCGGGGGTGATGGTGGCAAAACTCGTGCATATCGACCGCGTGAAGATTTCCATCTCCGTGCCGGAGGACGAGGTGAACCAGATACAGCGCGGCGAGGAGATGATGATATGTTGCGAGGCCGTCGGTGGCGCTACATTCTATGGCAAGGTGATA
>ONBC01000057.1 GCA_900315955.1 uncultured Prevotella sp. | reverse complement strand
TTCTAAAAGCCAAATATATTAAGAATTATTAAAATGTTCTTTTTTTCTTCTTCTTGTCTTGGTTATTAGCACAGAATCTCCGAGGCTGGCAGTAAGTTCCCGACCACCCATCAATAGTCCCCAGTCTGCGCTCGCTTCGCTCGCTTAGACTGGGGTTATGAAAAATTCAGCCTCTCCGAGGCTGCCCCACTGACGCACGATCTTCTGCGCTAAGCGAGCGACAGCGAGCATAAGTCGTGAAAAGTCGTGGAAAGTTGTTGCTAAAAAAGCATAAGTCGTGAAAAGTCGTTGCAAAAATATTCATGCTTCCCCTTTGCGGCCTTGGCAGCTTGGCGAGAAAAATATCCCGCGACAGTAATTCTTTTCTCGCAAAGCCACAGAGGGCGCAAAGGCTTCGCAAGGGGTTGGCAAGGAGTGAGCAAGGGGTAAGCAAGGATATCAAGGTTTTTGCGACCTTTGCGGCTTGGCGAGAAAAAACTCGCGAAAAGATGTTCTTCTCTCGCAAAGCGTATAGATTTCTTCTCGCAGAGCCGCGGAGTTTATTGAGCCGCGGAGTTATTGCTTCTGAGAATTAGAGCACGCAGAGAGCCCTTCGGGCTTGGGAGAAGTTCACAGAGATGAACCAACACGGTTCTCGCACTATCTCCTCATACGCTCCACATAGACCGAAGGTCTCTCTGCGCTCTCCTCATAAGGCCGAAGGCCTCTCAGCGGTCTCAGCCTCTCACACGTATCATCTCTTCGGCTCAATAACCTCTGCGGCTCTGAGTGAAAAGTCTGATAATCAAGGGCAGCATTGGGTCTCAATATAAAAGTGACGAAGTAAGGATAAATCATCAGCCGTTCAGTCTCATCCGTGTCCCGACCGAAGCCAATGGGCTTGTGACCACATGTTGCTTGCGGTTTTTGGTCTTGACGATGACACCTGCACGCTTGTGCTGCCTGACTTGTTGGGTTTCTTGCGCAGAAACATGATGCAAAGATAGCGTTGGGACACCCAAATCGGCAGATTTTCAGAGGCTTATTTGCTGATTTCTAAGCAATTGACTTTTGGGCCTCGAAAAAGTGACGAAAACAGAAAAAAAGTTTGGAGTTAGAAAATACGAGTAAAGAATCAAGAGTAGAGAACGGAGGATCAACAATAAAAAGAGTTAGAAGCCAAGGATGGAATCCTAACTCCTAACTTCTAACTCCTTATCTCTTTCAGCGGTTCCATGACAAACTTGCGCTCACGCATAAGAGGATGCGGAATCTTCAGGTCGGGTTCATCGATGTGAAGGTCGTCATAAAGGAGAATATCAATGTCGATCACACGGTCCTTATATTCACCGTTGATGCTCTTCCCCGTGCGTCCCAGCTCCTTCTCTATGGCCTGCGTAGTCCACAACACCTCGTGCGGTGAGAGCGATGTCTCACAGCACACACAGGCATTGATGAACTTGTTGGGCGAAGAGAATCCCCATGGCTCCGTCTCGTAAAGGGAGGACTTCTTGATGACATGCCCCACCCTCTTTCCGAGGAGCTCCACAGCCTCGCTTACGAGTCGTTTGCGATTACCGATATTGGAGCCGAGGCTGAGATATACGGTATGCATTAATCTACGATAAGCAAACTGTCACCGAAGCATCCGAATTTATATCCGTGCTCCACGGCGAGACGATAGCACTCCATGACGTTCTCATAACCACCGAAAGCAGCCGTAGCCATGATAAGCGTCGACTCCGGATGATAGAAGTTGGCAATCATCGTGTCGGCGAGCTGATAGTCGTAGGGCGGGAAAATAAACCTAGAGGTCCAGCCGTCATACTCCTTCAGATAGCCGTCTGTTCCCGTAGCTGTCTCTGTAGCTTTTGCCACACTGCATCCCACGGCACATATATGATGGCCCGCATTCTTTGTCTTGTTCACGATGTCGCAGCACTCCTTATCGACAATCATCTGCTCAGAATCCATCTTATGCTTTGAGAGATCCTCAACCTCAATCTGAGAGAAGTTGCTCAGACTGCAGTGGAGGGTCAGATAAGCGGTGTTGATACCTTTGATCTCCATACGCTTCATCAGTTCACGACTGAAATGAAGACCGGTGGCAGGTGCCGTGACAGCGCCTACGTGCTTGGCATAGATCGTCTGGAAATTCTCCATATCCTCTTTTGTAGCGTGTGCATGCACGTGCATGTTCTCCATGCCTGGCTCAGCAGGACGATTGTTGAGAATATAGGTGGGCAACGGGCACTCACCGAGCGCATAGAGGTCGTGCACAAACTGATCGTGCGGACAGTCGTAGAGGAAACGCAATGAACGGCCACGGCTCGTTGTGTTGTCGTAAACTTCGGCAACCATTACGCCGGCATCATCGAAAAACAGTTTGTTGCCAATACGGATCTTACGGGCGGGCTCCACGAGAACGTCCCACAGATGGGTCTCCTCGTTGAGCTCACGGAGCACGAAGACTTCGATCTTGGCATCCGTCTTTTCCTTCGTACCGTAGAGACGCGCAGGAAACACCTTCGTATCGTTGAGGATGAACGTGTCGCCTTCCCCGAAGTAGTCGAGCACATTGCGGAAGTCAAGATACTGTCCCTCGATAGGATTGCCCTTGTCATCTTTCTTGAAAAGTTCAATCTCGCCGGTAGTGCGATGAAGCACCATCAGGCGCGACTCATCACGACGGTAGGCGCGGTAGGTCTCCTTCTTGCCGTCTTCATTCACAAACTCACGCTCTACGCTGTGAGGGTACAAAGCCACAAGCTCCTGTGGCAGGTTGAAATTGAACTGTGATAACTTCATATCTTATCTTTTAGCCACTCATCAAAGTGGTCGAAATCTATACAATCGTTTACTGTTATGTCTCCTACGCGTGTGCGTCGAAGCGCTGTGAGATAAGCTCCGCTGCCCAGCGCCCGGCCGATGTCGCGCGCCAAAGCCCGGATATACGTTCCCTTACCGCATACCACACGGATAGACATCTGTGCATGCTCCTTGTCGAAACTTGTCAGCTCTATCGCATCGATGCGGATATGCTTCGGTTTGAGCTTCACCTCCTCGCCGTTGCGCCGCAGCTTATAAGCGCGGTCGCCTCCGATCTTCACGGCACTATAGGTCGGCGGCACCTGTTCGATGTCTCCGATGAACTGTTTGAGGGTCTCGAGGATCAGCTCCCGCGTGATATGCTCCGTAGGATAGGTGTGGTTGACCTCGTGCTCCATGTCGTAGCTGTCTGTCGTAGCGCCGAGCTGCAACGTGGCGGTGTACTCCTTGGTGTGACTCTGCAACACTTCGATCTGCTTCGTGCAGCGCCCTGTGCAGAGGATGAGCACGCCGGTTGCCAACGGATCGAGGGTCCCGGCATGTCCTACCTTCACCTTCTGTCCCACGGCGTGAGAGAGGAGATAACGGCAGTGGGCCAGCGCCCCGAAGCTGCTCATACGATAAGGCTTGTCAATAGCGATGATCTCTCCTTTAATAAAATCCATTCAGTTGCTCCTATGAATTGAATAAGAATAGAAAAGAAGATCAGTCGAACATCACCATGCTATGACCTGTCAGCATCCAGATGAGAATGAAGGCACCCACGACAATGCGGTACCAGCCGAAAGCCTTGAAGCCATACTTAGCCAAGAAGTCGACAAACCACTTCATGGCAAGGAGTGCCACAATGAACGCTACAACACATCCTACGGCAAGCAGGAAGAGGTTATGGCCTGTAGCCCAGCTCCCGCCTACAGCATCCTTGCCGACGAAAAGTTCGAGGACATCGAGCCCTGTAGCTGCCGCCATGGTGGGAACAGCGAGGAAGAACGAGAACTCAGCCGCGCGACGGCGGGTGAGCTTCTGGCACATACCGCCTACGATGGTTGCCATCGAACGGCTCGTGCCCGGAATCATCGAGAAGCACTGAATCAGTCCTATCCAAAACGCACGACGCTCAGTCACTTTGTTTTCCTCACGACCCTGATTGAAGATACGGTCGCAGAAGAGCATAAAGACACCGCCGACGACAAGCATCACCGGCACAATCCATATAGCATTGGAGGGGTTGAGCATGAAGTCGATCATGCCCGATTTCTTCACCACCAAACCGACGACAGCCGTAGGCACAAACGCTACGAGCAGCACCCAATAGAAATACCACTTATGCTTGATCTTCTGCCACGGCGTGCTCCCCACAGGTGCGGGCGTATGATCGAGACGGAAAAATCTGTTCCAATAGAGCACGACCACAGAGAGGATGGCACCAAACTGGATGATGATCGTGAAGGCACGCACAAAGGCTGAGTTCTGAACACCTAAGAGATTCTCAGCGATGAGCATGTGGCCTGTAGACGACACGGGGAGGAACTCTGTGAGACCCTCCACGATAGCGATGATAATAGTCTGTAAGAGTGTCATCAGTCTTTCGGCTTACGAATGATGGAATAGATCATCGAGATGAATCCAAGGAAACAGACGACAGGTGCCACCTTGATACGGCGGAAGCTGAAGATATCAGGATTATAAGCCTGCTCCGTGGAACCCGGCCCGCTCATGAGGACGAAGCCGATGATGACGATAGCAAATCCGATAGCCAGGAAGAGAAAATTGGTACGGTCAAAAGCGTAGTTGCGTCCACCTCCAACGTGTTTCTCCGGGTTTGTGGAGACCTGCTGTGATTGTTTATTCAATGACATAATATATATTATAATTTAAATCTTATAAAGATCGCCTGCTTTCATGCGCAGGAACCTGTTGACGGAGATATTGGCACAGATCACAGTAATGACGATACCGCAAAGCAGCACTGAGAGACCCGTAATGAGCATCTCACGCCATGTCACTAAGGTGACGATCTCCGGCTCATACTGATAAAGCGCATAGATGCCACATCCTAAGACGACGCAGGCCAGGAGCGCGGCGATGACACCTACGCCCACAGCACTCCACACGAACGGCCGTCGGATGAAGCCCCACGAGGCACCCACAAGTTTCATCGTATGGATGGAGAAGCGGCGCGCGTAAATGCCGAGACGAACCGTGTTGTTGATCAGCGAGAAGGAGACGAACGTCAGGAGGATGGCAAGCACCAGCATCGCCATGCCTATCTTCGTGAGGTTGCGGTTCACGGCTTCAATCAAGTCTTTCTGATAAGAGATATCAGAGACTTTGGGGTATTTCTTCAACTCTTTGGAGATCCACACAAGCGAGTCGTTGTTGGCGTAGTCGCTCGTCAGCGTCAGTTCGATAGAAGAAGAGAACGGATTCACTCCATCTGTGAAAGTCGATGGATCGGCTCCCATCTGCTTCGCGGCATCCTTCAATGCCGACTCTTTACTGATAAAATGGATGGTCTTGATGTAAGGACGCTGAGCGATGCTCCGCATGATGGTCTGTGCCTCGTTGTCGGTCATGTCCTGCTCCAACATCATCGTTACCTGGAGGTTCTCCTTCACGTAAGCCGAGAGATTGCGGCCCGTGAGCGTAAAGAAAACCACCAAGCCTAAGAGAATGAGCACCAACGCCGTAGAGATACAAAGCGTAACGGTCTGCAAACGCCCTGAGCGTCTTGTGCTCTTAGTATGTCTTTTCTTCATTATCGAATATGCAATAATAACCCAATTTTGTTGCAAAATTACAAAATTAGCTCCAACAATATGCATGATTAACGGGGATTAACATCTAACCACCGCCCTGTTGGCTTTTTATTTTATCGCCGTATCCTGCTCATTGATAAACCCGTGACGATAAGCATAGAGGAGCTCCTCGAGGTCGGCGATCTGTGTCCGCAGTTCCTTGCCTTTATCGGTATCGTTGACGAGCATTCGGCGCTGCGACATCTCCACAATCTGCGTAGTCGACTTAATGTCGGTTCCACGGAGGATAGCATCCTCAGTACTCGTGAAAGGCTCATGCTGCACGAGCTGGAAGCCGCGACTGTGATAGACAAGGGTGTAGCCGGCAATACCTGTCTCACGGTGATAAGCCTGCGAGAATCCACCGTCGATGACCATCAGCTTGCCATTGGCCTTGATAGGGCTCTCTCCTTTGACGGCTTTCACAGGGACGTGGCCGTTGATGATATGGCGGTTGGGATCAGTGATGCCGAAGGCCTTCATGATATTGTCGCACACTTCTTCCTTGTCACGCAACACGAAGTAGTTGCCTTTCTTCTCCTCGTGCGTTTCCTTCTCACGGATGAAATAACGCTCAAAAGTTGCCATTTTCGACTTGTCGAAAAGCGGACTGTCGGGACCGCACCACAGATACATAAAGTAGTCTATCGCATAGCTTCTCCGCTCAGACGTGGCATCACTCTGGAAGGCACTGCGAATGAGCATGCCTATATCGATGAAGAGCTGCTGACCACAGCTCGAATGCCCCGGATAAATCTCTACTTCCTTCAGCGAGCTGTCCTCGTTGAGGGGGATTGAGGCATGGAAGAGGAGGTTGTTGTTCCAGATCGCGTACATGCAACCGTGAGAGAGCATGAGGCGGATATGTTTATGGAGCTTCTCGCTGACCTCAAAACTGTGATGAAGCTTCGCCACGAGGTCGGCCTCTTCCTTGGTGAGCATGTCGGGATGCTTCGGGTCGACCGTCGGGAAGGAGCAGCTCGTCAGCTCATACTCTTTGCCGTCGAGCGCAATCGTTCCTTTCTTGTAGTTGATGGCATCAAGCAGCTCACGATCCTGCATTTTCCACTCGGGATGCTTCTTATAGAGTTGACTCTCGAGCTTAAACTGTATTACGGCGATGGCTTTGTGCTCCTTAGCAATGAGCTGGCGTGTCTTGTCATCGACAGCGACTGATCCTCCGTCAGTTTTCGGGAGAAATTCGGTGCAAGGGTCGTCACCATAAGCCTCCATGGCGAAGGTAGCCAGCGGCACGAGGTTGATACCATAGCCGTCTTCCAACGTCACAAGGTTGGCGTAACGCAGCGAGAGCCGGATTACAGAGGCCATACACGCGTCGTTGCCCGCCGCAGCCCCCATCCACAGGATATCGTGGTTGCCCCACGTGATGTCCCATGAATGGTAGCCGTCGAGCAGATCCATGATGCGGTGCGCACCCGGCCCACGGTCGTAGATGTCGCCAAGAATATGGAGCTGGTCGATGGCCAGACGCTGGATGACATTGGAGATGGCCACGATGAAGTCGTCGGCACGCCCCGTAGAGATGATGGTATCGACGATGACATTCACATAGTTGGCTTTGTTCTTATCCTCCGGGCGCTCATGAAGAAGTTCCTGGATAATATAAGAGAAATCTGGGGGTAAAGATTTACGCACCTTGGAACGTGTGTATTTGCTTGACACATCCCGGCATACAGCCACGAGGTGATGGAGCGTGATGTGGTACCAGTCGTTGATATCGGGCTCTGAGGCTTTGACGAGCTCCAACTTCTGCTCAGGGTAATAGATGAGCGTGCAGAGCTCCCGCTTCTCAGCATCGCGGAGCGTGTTTCCGAAGAGGTCGTTGACTTTCCGCTTGATATTACCGGAAGCATTCTTGAGAATGTGCTGGAACGCCTCGTATTCTCCGTGAAGGTCGGCAACAAAATGCTCGGTGGCCTTGGGGAGATTCAGGATAGCGGAGAGGTTGATGATCTCGGTGCTGGCTGCAGCTATTGTGGGAAATGAATGAGAAAGCAACTGCAAGTAGCGCATGTCGCTCTTTATATCATAGGTCTTGTTCATAAATGATGAAATTAGTAAATTGTAAAGTAATTAATAATTATATTGTCCAAACTTTGTCATAGCCGTGAAGAGTCGCTTTGTTTTAGCGCCTTCCTTCGGCCTGAAGATCCAGAAACCCTCGGGAAGACCGAGAAACGAAGAGAGGATTGACGTAAGCCGCGAGGCGAAATCATCGATGCCCAAGCGCCCGGTCATATCACGCACAAGATCCTCATCAACATCCGAGAAACGGGCTAACAAATAGAAGTCTGCAAGATGCGACAACGGCATATTGTGGCGCTGCAGCTCGTAGTGGAGATTCAGCAAAGCCAGACACAGCTGCTGCTCTGCTTTGCCATTATTAGCGAAAACATCCTTCACCTTGTTCTTCAACAACAGGCTTTTCGAGAGCAGCGCATCTGTTACCAGCTCACCCTCTACATACTTCGACTTACTTTCAAAGCGATCTATCTCCTTTGCGTCGAGCGAAGGATACCGCACCTGTATGGCATCGAAAGCCTGCGAAAGCAGACCAGAGACATGCTCCTGATCAGCATAGAGCAGGATTCGGCGCCAGTCCTCCGACTGAAAAGCAGAGACTTGTTGAATCATATTTCCGGTTCCTTTCTCCTGCAAAGCCGGATTGAGAGTGGCAGCATGTGGGTCGATACCCATCTGAAGAAGTGTGCCGAGGAGCGCCTGCGCCTGAGAATGAAGACAAAGCTGCGTGTTCGAGTCGATGACTTTCCGATAAAGAGCCACAAGCTGAGCCGCTGCCGAAGCGAATGTGATCTGACTCGTGAGTACTGGATTCTTGACCACCGTCACCCGATTGTTCCATCCCAGACGAGTGAAGGTCTCATACTCTAATTTTCCGCACACATGCACCACAGCAGCATGCAGAACGAAATGATGCTGCCGCCTGAAAAGGACCGAATGCTGATGGCGCTCCGTCTCCCACGGTTGAAGTCCGCCCAATGGCGTGAGCACATAAGGGATGCCACGCAGATAAGCGCGCTTCGAGATCTGACAAGCCTCACGGCTCCAACAGCCGAAGAAATGGATGATATCATAGTCGCCAAGCTGCTCCACGCCATGATGCCCTGTCCCCGCAACGACCTGCACACTAACTTCCCCGGAGAAATTCTTCGAGAAACTCCCGACAAGACCCTCCACAAGGTTATGATTGATGCTCACTGCATCGATCGCGTGAGGAACAAAAATCAGTATCTTCAGCATAGATGAAATCGTTATCAATGAGCTGCCTGTTTATGGCGGCATCGTCATTGTTTATGCGTCGTGAAGTCGAGCTTGTCAGCTGCCTTATAGCGCATTCCATAAAAGAGATTTCTCCAGACGAGGGAGAGCCGGTAAGGGCAGATGAACAAGGCGGGAACGTGCTCGCCAAAAGCTGACATAGCCTTGCTGCCAAACACCGTGCGCAGCACAATACTCAGGATAAGCCCTAAGACAGCAGCAGCGAGAAGCACGACGTTCAACGTCACGGCTCCCCACACTATTCCCATAAGCAGAAGCAGAAAAGAAAGATGCAACGCAGTCTGGTCGATATTGAACCACACACGGTGCACGAAGCTGCGTTCCAGCCACTTGCGTGTCTCACGATAGAAAATATGCCCCGCCATCCACACGGAATGATCGGGAGCGTCGTCGAGGATCCATGCCGCGTCGCGCGTCTCCAAAGCCACCTTACCTTCTTCTGAATATTTATTCACGAGGAAATCGTACTCGCCATGGATGAGATTGAGATTTCCGAGGAAGCCGTTCTGCTTCATGAACACCGACTTGCGGATCATGATATTGGGTGCTAAGGATGCGTAAGCATTGCCTTGCGCTGCCTCGCGCATGAGATAATAGGCTGAGTTGAGCCGCTCAAAGCGCTTGAACGCGGAGGCCTCATCCTCATAACCACCATAGCCCACGACGAGCTGCGTGCTGTTGGTGCAGTTCTCCGCCATCGTCTGCAGCCACGTGTCGCTTGCCGGCTTTGAGGTTGGCTCCGTCATCACAAGCCACTCTGTTTTAGCGGCTTTGACTCCCAACGTCATCGCGAGTTTCTTGCGGCTCACGTAGCGCGACGATTGGGGTATATAAGTAATGTAGAGACTGCAGTCGGAGGGTTCCTTATCGAGTTGATGCTGGAAACGCTTCAGAATATCCGCCGTCTCGCCCTCTCCTTCTTCTACCACGACAATGATCTGGAACCCCGCAGGATATTTCTGCGACATAATAGCGGGCAGATTGCGTGAGATGGCATCCGGCTCGTCGTGAGGAGCTAAGATCACGGAAAGAGGAGGAAGGGATGTGGCTTCCTCCTCAGTCTCCGGCATACGCTCCCTATCCTTCTCCCACTTGCTTTTTCTGAAGCGCAGATAAGGACTGATAAATGATGAGACTACAGCAACCACCAACAGTACGGCGCTGCTGATGATCGTGAAGTTATCGATACTGATTGTAAAAGTCATTTTATATAAAAAACAACTTATTATATTATTTAAGATCCTCTGTGACAATACCTTGCGGCAACGGACGGCAGTTGTACTGGCTCGCCATGATCTCTCCATAGGCTCCTGCCGAGCGAATGGCAAGGAGATCGCCCCGCCTACTCTCTGCGATAGCCGTGTCCTTGGCAAAGACATCACTCGACTCGCAGATAGGGCCTACGATATCATAGACCACAGGAGCACCGTGGCTCGTGAGGTTCTCGATCTTGTGCGTAGCGTCATAGAGCGCGGGGCGGATGAGATCCGACATTCCCGCATCCACGATGCAGAACTTCTTGTTCACGCCTTGCTTGATGTAGAGCACCTTAGTGATGAGACTTCCCATCTGGCCTACAATGGAGCGTCCCAGCTCAAAGTGAACTTTCTGACCGTCGCTCAACCGCAGACCGTCGGCAAACGTCTTGAAATAGTCCTTGAAATTAGGAATGGGGTCTGCCTCCGGATCAGCATAGTTGATGCCGAGGCCGCCCCCGACATTGATGTTCTCGACCGCGATGTTCTTCGCCTTCAAGATCTCCTGTAACTCATTGATACGCAGGCACAACATCTCGAAGTCGTCCATCTTCAGAATCTGACTTCCAATATGGAAATGCAAGCCGATGAACCTCACGTTCTCCAACTTGCTGGCGCGCTCGATGACCGGGATCATGTCGTTCATCGCAATGCCAAACTTATTCTCCGCCAGCCCCGTCGTGATGTTGGCATGCGTATGAGCGCCCACCTCGGGATTGATGCGGAAGCAGACATTGGCTACCTTTCCTTTTTCCCTTGCCAGTTCGTTGATCACCTCAAGCTCGGGAACGCTCTCGACATTGAAGCAGAAGATGTCAGCGTCGAGCGCCGTGTTGATCTCCCAATCGGCTTTCCCCACACCTGCAAACACAATGCTGTCATGGCGAAAGCCGGCTTTCATGGCAGCCTCTATCTCTCCCCCGCTCACGCAGTCGGCACCGAGACCGGCCTCAGCAATGATCTTCAAAATCTTCGGATTGGCATTGGCCTTGACGGCGTAGTGAATGACGAAGTTGGGGTGTTGCGCCGCCTCTTTCTTCACCTCGTCCAACGTCTGTCGGAGAAGTGCTGAATCATAATAATAAAAAGGTGTGAGCACATTGCGGAACTTCTCTATTGGGAATGTATTCGTCATTGTTTGTTCTTTTTATAGAGCCGGGATACTATCAACTCTATTATTCTACTGTCAACGCTATAATAATCTATTATTTGATATTTAAATAATAATCTATTATTTGCTATTTAAATAATGTGTCGCTCAGGCTCTGCAATGCCCGTTTCTTGTCTTCTTCCTTGATGAGGAAGGAGATGTTATAGTTGGAGCCGCCGTAGCTGACCATACGCACAGGGATGTTCTTCATGGCATCGGTAGCGATGGTCTCGAAGCCCACATTGTGCCAGTCGAGGTCACCCACGACACAAATGATACACATATCCGCGTCGACGGTCACCGTACCGTATTTCTTCAACTCATCCACGATCTCGTTGAGGTGCGCGTTGTTGTCGATACTCATGGAGACCCCGACCTCCGATGTCGTGATCATGTCGATAGGTGTCTGGTAGCTCTCGAAGATCTCGAAGACCTTACGTAGGAAGCCCGTAGCGAGGAGCATACGCGACGACTTGATCTTGATGGCCGTGATGTTGTCCTTCGCAGCCACAGCCTTGATGGTGCCGCGTCCGAGCTCGTTGTTGATGATCGTACCCTCAGCATCGGGCTCCATGGTGTTCTTCAGACGCACAGGGATGCCGGCGTATTTAGCGGGCTGCACGCAGGTCGGGTGCAGGATCTTCGCACCGAAATAAGCGAGCTCTGCCGCCTCCTCGAAGTTGAGCTGATGCACGGCCGTGGTGTGATCCACGAAGCGGGGGTCATTGTTGTGCATGCCATCGATATCGGTCCAGATCTGGATCTCATCAGCAGGCAGAGCAGCGCCAATGAGCGACGCGGTATAGTCGGAGCCGCCACGCAGCAGGTTGTCGACCTCACCATAGGCATTGCGGCAGATGAAGCCCTGCGTGATGTAAATCTGATAACCGGGGTTTTTCTCCATCACCTCGTGCAAATGCTCCTTGATATAAGGGAGGTCTGGCTCCGAGTTCTTATTCGTACGCATGAAACTCAAGGCATCAACCAAGACACTCTTTATACCCTGCTCCTGAAGGTAGTTGTTTACCATGTTGGTCGACATGATCTCACCCTGAGAGACGATGATCTTCTCCTCAAAGCTTGTGAAGATGCCTTTGGTGAACGAGCGCATATAACTGAACCTGTCGCGGAGGAAATCGTGGGTCTTCTTCTTGTAACCATCGTCTTGATACAACTTCTCCACGTGATCCATATACTTGGTCTCCAAGTTGTTGATGACTTCGTTGGCACCTTCCGGGTTCTTCTTGTAGAGATAGTTGCTGATCTCCACCAGACTGTTTGTCGTACCGCTCATAGCAGAGAGCACGACAAACGTGGGTTCTCCGGATCTTGTAATAAGCTGGGCTACGCTCTTCATGCGCTCGGGACTTCCTACGGAAGTGCCGCCAAATTTCATTACGTTCATATCGATGATACTTTTTTTAATTGTTCTCTAATCTTTGTTTCTTATCTCCAACACCTTCCCGTCCTCGCACTTATAGACGAAACCGGGGTAACGGTCGAGCATCGAGATGTTATGGGTAGACATGACCACCGCCGTGCCTTGCGCCGTGAAGTTCTTGAGCAGCCGCACGATGTTGTCGGCTGTCTCGGGATCGAGGTTGCCCGTAGGCTCGTCCGCGATGATGATCTTTGGCTTATTGAGGATAGCACGTGCAATGGAGATGCGCTGCTGCTCGCCCCCCGAGAGTTCGTGAGGCATGGAGTGGACCTTATCCGTCATCTCCACGGCCTGGAGCACCTCCTGGATGCGCTCCTCTATCTTCTTCTTGTCCTTCCACCCCGTGGCACGCAGCACGAACCGCAGGTTCTGGAACACGTCGCGGTCGCGAAGCAACTGGAAGTCCTGGAAGATGATACCCATCTCGCGGCGCAGGGCCGGAATGTCATGACGGCGGAGCTTGAGCAGGTCGCGACCGAGAACCTCTGCCTTCTCACCATCCTCCGGGTACAGATCAAGCTCGCAATAGAACGTCTTGAGCAGACTGCTCTTGCCGGATCCTACTTTTCCAATCAGATAGATAAACTCGCCCTCGTCGGCATGAAAACTCACATCGTCGAGGATCAGCGTATCCTGTTGGTATACTTTTACTTTATCGTAATCTATCAGCATATAACTCAAAAACTTCTAACTCAAAAACTCCTAACTCAAAAATTCCTAACCTTCTTTGCTCTTCTTCATTCTCCTTGCCTTGTCCCACTCCGGATTATGGCGTTTGGCGAGCTCGCGCGCGATGTCCTCGATGCGCAGGCCTTTGGACGTGAGAAGGACGATGAGGTGATACATCAGGTCGGAAGCCTCATAGACGAGATGCTCGTTGGTGCCGTTCGTAGCCTCAATGACCGTCTCCACAGCTTCCTCGCCCACTTTCTGCGCCATCTTGTTCACGCCCTTGCGGAAGAGGCTTGTCGTGTAACTGCCTTCCGGCATCTCCTCGTGGCGCTTGTTGATAAAGTCCTGAAGCTCAGAGAAGAAGAGAATCGGGTTCAACTCATTCTCCTCCGCCCAACAAGTATCGGTGCCGAGGTGGCACACGGGGCCATCGGGATGAACCTCTATGAGGAGCGTGTCGTGATCGCAGTCTTCCTTGACGCTGACGAGATGGAGGTAGTTGCCCGACGTCTCACCCTTGGTCCACAGACATTTTCTCGTCCGGCTCCAGAAGGTGACGAGCTTCGTCTCTATCGTCTTCTCATAGGCTTCCTTGTTCATGAAGCCCAACATCAGCACCTTCGCAGTCACTGCATCCTGTATGATGGCAGGCACAAGTCCGCCCATCTTCTCAAAATCTATATTCATAATCTGATATTTATTCCTTTGTCTTTAAGATAACGTTTGAGTTCCGGGATCTTGATTTCACCGAAGTGGAACACGCTCGCAGCCAGGGCCGCGTCAGCCTTACCTTTGGTAAAAGCGTCGTAGAAGTCTGCCATCTTCCCTGCCCCACCACTGGCGATGACGGGGATGGGCACGAGGTCTGCCATCTCAGCCAACGGCTCGTAGGCGAACCCCTTTTTCACGCCGTCGTGATCCATGCTTGTGAAGAGGATCTCCCCTGCCCCACGGTCAGCGACCTCCTTGGCCCAGTCCATGAGCCGGTGCTCGGTGCGCTCGCGCCCTCCTTTGATGTAGCAGTGCCATCCGTCGGCATCGTTGCGTGCATCGATGGCACAGACACAGACCTGAGAGCCGTATTTGGAAGCAATCTCGTCGATGAGCCCCGGATGGCGGATAGCCGCTGAGTTGATGCTTATCTTGTCGGCCCCGGCATCAAGCAGCCGGTCCACATCTTCTATGGCATCAATGCCACCGCCGACCGTGAACGGGATATTGATCTCACGCGCCACGCGACTGACCATATCGGTGAAGGTCTTGCGCCCCTCGACCGTCGCCGTGATGTCGAGGAAGACGAGCTCGTCGGCTCCCGCATCACTGTACGCCTTGCCGAGCTCTACGGGGTCGCCCGCCGTGCGGAGGTTGACAAAGTGAGTTCCTTTCACAGTCTCCCCATCTTTCACATCGAGACACGGCACGATACGTTTGGCTAATCCGTTCATCATATCTTCAACGTTTCAGTGTTTTTTCAATCTTGTGTTTTCAACTTCTCTATATCGATCCGTCCCTCATACCATGCCTTTCCGAAGACGACCGCGGGGATGCCGGCGCTGTCCAGCGCAAGGATATCCGCATCGCTGCTCACACCCCCGCTGGCAATGAGATGGATATGAGGGAAGGCTTTCATGACCTTACGATAGAGTTCCGTAGCTGGCCCGGCGAGGGTCCCGTCCTTGGAGATGTCGGTGCAGAGCACATTCTTTACGCCGGCCTTCACATAGTTGGAAAGGAAAGGCAGCAACGCTTCCTTCGAGTCCTCTTTCCATCCGTTGATGCTCACGAAGCCATTGCGCACATCGGCTCCGAGAATCATCTTCCCGGCTCCATACGTCTTGAGCCATTCCAGGAAAGTCTGAGGCTGGCTCACGGCAATGCTTCCCACTGTCACCATGGAGGCACCGGCAGCAAACGCTTTCTCAATGTCCTCCTCACTCTTGATGCCGCCCCCGAAGTCTACCTTCAGCCGCGTGGCTGAAGTGATACCACGCAGCACCGCCTCGTTGACGATATGCTTGGCCTTGGCACCATCAAGATCGACAACGTGCAGGCGCTTGAACCCAAGACGCTCAAAGGCTTGCGCCTGAGATACCGGATCCTCATTGTATACTTTCTTCTGACTGTAGTCGCCCTTCGTGAGCCGCACACACTTGCCGTCGATGATATCTATGGCTGGAATCAGTTCTATATTCATAGTTCAAGGAAATTACGCAAGATCTGCTCACCTACTTTACCACTCTTCTCCGGATGGAACTGTACCGTCCAGAAGTTGTCACGGTGCATGGCTGCCGCATAAGGCACGGTGTAGTCGGCCGTAGCTATCGTGAACTCCGAAGTGGGCACATAGTAGCTATGCACGAAATAGACGTAGTCGCCTTCCATCACGCCCTTGAAGAGCGGTGAGGAGAGGTTGTGCAGCGAGTTCCACCCCATCTCCGGCACCTTGCAGTCGTGGCTGTCGGGCACAAACTTCCTCACCTGTTCCGGGAAGATACCGATGCAATCGACATCGCCCTCTTCCGAATGCGCACAGAGAAGCTGCTGACCGACACAGATGCCGAGCACCGGCTGGCGCAGGGAGCGGATGACCTCGTCCAACCCATGCGAGCGCAGGTAAGCCATCGTGGTCTGCGCACTCCCCTGACCGGGGAAGATGATGCGGTCCGCCGCTGCAAGCGCACGGGGATCATCCGTGATGGCGGGCTCCACACCGAGCCGTCTCACCTTGCAAATTTACTAAAAAAAGACGGGGGAGCGTCATAACAAAGAGATTTTTTAGTCAAAGGATGATAAAAATGAACATTTCGTTCGAAAAGCGCTAATATTTTTATAATTTTGTACCGCTATCCGACAAAGGAGCATATACAATAATCAGATTATAGACAAGAAAATGAAAAAATACGTCTTAGCGCTTGCACTCACCGTCGTATCCTTGTGCAGTTGGGGAGCCAACCGGCCGTCAAAAGTGTATCTGTTCGGGTTTGCCGCCTCATTCAACGACTCCACGGTCTACTTCACTGAGATTCAGGAGATCGACTCGGCTTACATCGACTCAAGGACGAAGTTCCTCTATAGCAGGGAAAACTATTCTTATCAGCTCCGCGACCACCTCACTGCGCAAGGCGCGAAGAATCCGACGTGCATCACGTGCTTTGCCTTGAAACGCAAGGACATAGACAAGAAATACGCACGGCTGAGAAAGAAATACGCCAACGGGATATTTCTCATTAAGGAAGTGAAACAGCCCGGCTTCCGCTACCAAGCCATCAAGCCCGATGAATAGAGCTCCTCTTTACGTCCCGGCTGACGCTCATCACTATTGTGTGGCCGACCATCCCTTCACCATAACATTCGTGGATTATGAGCACGGAGAGCGCTTGCTTCCTTCCTTCAAGCCTTTTCTGACAGGGTCGGGGCATGCGGACGAGTTGCTCTTCTCGCTCATCGTTGACGACAAGACACAGCCGGTGCCTAAGGATGAGCGCAGGCGCATACGCGATTTTGATACGGGTAACGGTGTAACGATCGTCGATAAGCTCAACGACGGGGGCTATCAGTTCATCATCAAGAATATCAATGGTGCCGACTGCTGTCTGCTCATCACCGACAAAGAGTTCCGCTCCTGCCGGTGCGCGCTCAACGGCAACTGGCTCATGCGCTCTTTCGGACTCAACAATGCCGTCATGCTCATCTATGCCTTTGCCGGAGCCTTTCACGACACCGTTCTGATGCATGCCTCTGTAGCGAGACAGCACGGCTACGGCTATGCTTTCATCGCGAAAAGCGGAACGGGAAAGTCGACACAGGTGAGCAACTGGCTCCGATATCTCCCCGACTGCGACTTGATGAACGACGACAACCCCGTGGTGAGAGTCATCGACAATCAGTGCTTCATCTACGGCAGTCCATGGAGCGGAAAAACACCATGCTACCGCAACATCAAGGCACCCTTAGGAGCCGTGACAAGGATAGACCGCGCGGAAGCCAACAGCGTGGAACATCTGGATGTCACGACAGCGTTTGCCTCCCTGCTGCCCTCCGTTTCCTCGATGAAATGGGACAAAATGAACTATGAGAAGATTTGCCACACGCTGGCAAAGATCATCGAGCACACGGAAATATACATTCTTCACTGTCTGCCCGACAGAAACTCGGCCGAGGTATGCAACAGCGTGATCGGCAAGCAGAAAGATTGATTATTTAATGGGGGAAATCAAACATAACAAGATGAAAATACGGGAAGTAGCCGTTCAGAACGCTGTCTTTATACCAGCCGTTCTGAAGTTTATTGAAGAGGGAAATACCGTAACCATTCCGCTGAAAGGCTTCTCCATGCGTCCTTTTCTTGAAGACGGACGCGACAAAGCTCTGTTGACCCGCGTAGGGGAGCTGCATGCCGGCGACCCCATATTAGCGCTGGTCGACCACAAACGCTATGTCCTCCACCGCATCGTGAAAATAGAGGGTGACAATATGACGCTCTTAGGCGACGGCAATCTCCGGCCAGAGCACTGCAAGACGGGCGACGCGGTGGCTGCGGTAGTAGGATTTTACAGAAAAGGACGCACTAAGCTCGACCCCATAAACGGAAGGAAGTGGAAGACTTACTCATGGACATGGATGCATCTGAGGCCCATCCGGCGCTGGCTGCTGGCTTTCTACCGACACCTGTGGATCCCGGTCTTTGGAGCGGCATAAACGGTCCGGACAGAATAAAAAAACAGAATCTCACAATATAATATATCACAGAATCTCACAATATAA
This sequence comes from uncultured Prevotella sp., assembly GCA_900315955.1. Classification (GTDB taxonomy): domain Bacteria; phylum Bacteroidota; class Bacteroidia; order Bacteroidales; family Bacteroidaceae; genus Prevotella. The sequence goes on along the minus strand of ONBC01000057.1, from coordinate 1,833 downwards.
TATATCAATGAAAGCAAAAAAAGGATTCAAAGTAACCGATGTTTGCGGTTCACATATCATCATTGCCGAGGGAGAAGAGAATATCGACTTCAGCAACATTATCAGCATGAACGACAGTGCCTTGCTGCTGTGGAACAGCATACAGGGCAAGGACTTCACAGTTGAAGATCTCGCTGACATTCTTACAGACAATTATCAGCTTGACGACAACACGCCTCTGCCGAAGGAGCAGGCCTTAAAAGACGCACAAGAGGTTGCCAACCAATGGAAAGAGGCCGGAATAATTGAGGAATAACCGACAAAATGACTTTCAAAGCTTAACATGCAACTTGTTGCACACGAAATTCTGCAAAAAAACAACTAAATATTTGGGGGTACGTAGACAATATCCTAACTTTGCACCAACATCCATTGTGAATCGTCACAATAGAATTAATTGTTAAGTTTAGTTTTTAGGTTTTAGTTTCGTACATGTTAGGTTTAAGATTGTTATTTTGGTAGAGTATTAGTTTTATGAAGGTAAAGATTGATTTTTCAGGGTTCAAAAAATAGAGGGTGCAACGTTTATACGTAGCATCCTTTATTTTTTGCTCTATGTTTACGAAAATTACCGTACAATGACACTGCATGAAAGGGTAATAAAAAGTATGTTTATATTTTGCCGGGTCACAATAAAACATTAAATTTGCAGTGGCAGTGCAATAATATTCTCCACAAACATTTTCTACTATGGCAAAGTATTTGGATCCAAAAGCAGACTTGACATTCAAGAAGGTCTTTGGTGAGCATAAAGACCTGATGATCAGTTTTCTCAATGCCTTATTGCCCTTGAAGAAGGGTGAGGAAGTGAAACAGATAGAATATCTCCAGCCGGAGCTGGTGCCCGATTCTCCGCTGAAGAAGGATACGATCGTCGATGTGCGCTGCACTGACGAACAAGGGCGCTCGTTTATTGTAGAGATGCAGATGATCTGGACCCCAGAGTTTATGAAGCGCGTGCTGCTCAATGCCACCAAGGCTTACTCGAGGCAGATCGACAAGGGCGGGCATTATGAAGATCTGCAGCCGGTCTATTCCCTGAATCTTGTCAATGACCGTTTCCGTGACGACACGGAGGATTATTACCACGACTATGGTGTGATGGATATTAAGAATCCTGACGAGACCATCGACGAGATGCATCTGATCTTCGTCGAACTACCCAAGTTCAAGCCCCATTCTTTCCACGACAAGAAGATGATGGTGCTGTGGCTGCGTTATCTCACGGAGATTGACGAAAAGACGCGCAAGGCACCGGAAGAGCTCCTGTCGAACCCCGAGACGCGCAAGGCGCTCGACATTGTAGAAGAGTCGGCTTACACCGATGCTCAGATGGCGGGCTATGACCATTTCTGGGAGGCTGTCAGCTGGGAACGGACACTCGTCAGCGCTGCGCTGAGGAGAAGTGAGCAGGCTCATAAAAAAGGCTATGAGGCAGGACATGAGGCCGGTCTTGAGGCCGGCCTTGAGGCCGGCCGTAAGGCAGGCCTTGAGGCTGGCCGTAAGGAAGGTATGGAGAAAGGAATGGAGGAAGGTATAGAGAAAGGTATGGAGAAAGGTATGGAGGAAGGCATTATGTCTGAGCGACTTCGTAATGCAAAGGCGATGAAGCGCATGAATATTCCTTTAGACACAATCATCCAGGTTACTGGGCTCAGCAAAGAGGATATCGATCGTCTTTAGCAAGCCCAAGTATTTCCTTGTATATTGAAAAGTTCTTTGTAATTTTGTATTAGTTAACAACAACATTAAGGTGTGGATTAAGGCCGCTTTTTCCTTCGTCATAAGACAGTA
>ONBC01000026.1 GCA_900315955.1 uncultured Prevotella sp. | reverse complement strand
TGTGTCGCTGCCTGCGTTTTGGTAGCGGTGTTGCAAGTTGGTGATGTCCTGACAGAATGTGAGCTTCTGGTTGCCGGTGATGGCAACGGAGCGAGGACCAGTTTGCAACGTGTCGGCGATGACCTGATGCACGAACCAGCGCGGCTGCTGATAGTTGCGGCGACCGGTGTATCCACAGATATTAGAGTTGTAGATGAAGTCGGTGCTTACCTTTTTAAGATATGGTATCGCTTCTTCAAAAAGGCCAGCAGCCATGAGACGTGTACCAATGAGATCGTTGTAGTAATCGTCGTTCAGGTAACTGCTCTTGCAGGCTGCCTCAGCGAGCGGACTGTCGGTATGCGTTGCGTGGAGGTAAGCGACGTACTGTTTGAGTGAGTCGACGGTGAGATGTTGCAAAGCATCGTAGTAATCTCCTCTCCAGTCGGGCAGGTTGATGTAGCTATTAGCCGGTTGATAGTAAGTGGGCACATGCTTTCTTATGCTCGGCAGCGTGCCGTCATTGTCGTGGTTGTCCATGTTGGCGAGCATGGCGAGGGCGAGGAAACCATTGCCCTGCTTTTGCAGTTCGGGCACGAGATGGTTGTAGACCATGCGTTGCAGCATGTTGGCGAAATAGGGATCCGCCACATAGGTGATGCCCTGTTCGTCCTTTGTTTCTGCCTGCTTGCTCATATTTCTCATCCATGCGATCTCCTTGATGAGCCGGCTCTGCTGATCGTTGTCCATTTTCTCAGCGTAGACGCTGTTGATGTCCGCGATGGCGCGGGCGTTGTCGTGCATGCGTTGTGTGCCTTCGGCGGTGATGGCCTGTGCAAGCGCAGTCTTTGCGGCACTGTAGTTGCCGAGTAGCAGTTGCAGAGCACCAGTGGCCTCGTGCCAGAGAGCCGGCGTTGTGGTTTTGCCCTCTTTCAGTACTTGTGTGGCGAAGGCGATGAAGGCTTGTGCCTCATCTTGATAGATCGCGCGGGCACCGACTTCCTCGATGGCCTCGGTATATTCCTTTTTGGTCCACTGGGCCTTGTCGGCATCCGGGATGAAAGCCGACGGGCGGGTATATACATCCTGCGTTTCCTGCACGTTGTTGACAAAGTCCTGTACGAGATAGGGCAGAACACGGCTGTTGGCATCGCGGGCATAGATGGCCTTGATACCACTGAGATTGCGGTAGTGGCGCACGCACCAGCGCATGCTCTGCTGGTCGTTTTGACGGGCATAGATCTCCAGCGCGTCACGCTGTTTGCCGGTCTTGAGCAGTGCGCGTGCATAGATGTTCTCCATCATGTCGCGGTAGACGCTCTGCGGTGTACGGGAGGCCGTGGTCTTCCAGTAACTGATGTTCTGGATGTCGTTGCCCAAGAGCATGTTGGCGCGCATGGCGAGCAGGCGGTATTGAGCCGACAGCCTGCGTCCACGATAAGCCTTTGCGGCAGCGAGCATCTGCGTGAGTCCCTGCCTGCGTTGCAGCAGTTGTTTCCGTGTAGGATAGTTCCATGTGTCAGTGAGATCGCCGTTGGTATACTGTTTCCAGAAGTCGTTGATGGCTTTGAGCTGTTTGCTCTCGGTCTGTTGCTGTGTCGGCTCCACGCACATGAGGTAATAGTTGTAGGTAGGTTTCTCCGGCACGCAAGCCATCGATCTGCCGACAGTCATCAGCAGGAGGCTAACGATGATAAATTTTTTCATAATCAGAAACTTGGAGGTTTTTTATGTTGTTGGTTTGTAAATCATAGAGAATGATCTCGTCGTGGGCATCGGGTCGCAGCTCACTGATGGTCTGATGGGCTTCGAGGATGTGTCTGGCATCGGCTGCGCGGCGGACGATCTTGTCGCCCGGAAGTATCGGATAGTCGTCGTCGCTGTGGAGAATGCCGACGAAGTGGCCGCCACGGAAGAGCACACGCCAGGAGAAGATGGGGTAGGCGGTGGATAGGGGCAGGCGGTAGGTGGCGAGATAACGCAGGTAGGGCTTCACATCAGCAATGTTGAGTATGGGGTAGCGGTTGCTGATGTCGCGCACGTCGCCGGTGTTATATGCCATCAGCACGCCGCGGTCGGCAGGCGGTACGGGTTGTGTGAGCTGATGAAAGCGGATGGTGGTCGACAGCTGCAAGTGTTGCTCGTATGCCAAGTCACGCAGGACAGAGAGAAAATCGAAGTAGGTGCGTCGTGTAGTAACGGTCCAGTCGCAGTCGATCTGCAGTTCGCTGACCGCTCCGAGTTGCAGAGTGCTTGTCATCTGTCTGACGCGCCTGAGGAGCTTCTTGGCCAAGTCCGTAGCCTCGGTATGGTTTTGTCCGATTGCCTTCATGCAGTCGTTGGTGATGTAGACCACCGGTGTCACTGTCACTCCTTTGGGTACGCGCCCCACCACATTGACACTGGCGTTGGGCATGGGTGTGCCTTGGGTCATCACCACGTCGAAATATCGCAGATAGATATGTGTGATGCGTTGGTGACGGATGAAGGCCGCCACAGTTGAGTCGTTGGGAGCGAATGTCGTCTGCCAGCAATAGACGGAGCGCTGGGGCTGAGCCGTGTGCTCCTCTCGTCGGCATCCAGCCAGCATCACGATCAAAAGCGACGCAAGCAGAAGCGTACAGAGACCGGACAGTCTTTTCTCATTCATATATCATTACTTTACAAGCGCAAAGATATAACAAAGAAACGAGTTTGCAAAGAATGGCGAAGCTTATTTTTCTGTATTGTTTAAGTTGCGGTAGATCTTAAAGCCGAGGTCGGCGATCGTGACACAACTGAGGCAGGATCGTGACACAACTGAGGCAGGATCGTGACACAACTGAGGCAGGATCGTGACACAACTGAGGCAGGATCGTGACACGGCGCGACGCGATGGCAGAACTCAGAAATCACGCTTCTATATAACTAAATAGTTAGCACTGGCTTTGCAGTAGGAGGTGCGGCGTCTCGACGCACATTCTTGCACGGCGAGACGCCGTGCCTCCTACTTGCCTGCTGAGTAGTTGCGGCCTTCAGACCGGCGATAAATCCTGTGAGAATTTACAGGTCGAGGTCAAGTCCTACGCCAAACACGTTGTTGTGGCGTGTGTAATTGGCGGTATAGGGAACCTTTGTGCCGTTGAGGTCCACGTCCTTGGATGTGTTCATCGTCTCGTAGAAGCTGTGGAAGTAGCCCACGTTGACACGGCTCCTTGCGCTGGTCTTGATGGCAAAGCCGCAGCCGATACCATTGGAGGAGACGACGAACGACTTGTCGTCCATATAGTCTTCTGTCAACCCATAGCTTGTGCGCTGGTAACCGGCGGAGACCGTGAGCCATTTCACGGGGTCGTACTCCACGGCGCAACTGTACTCTACCGTTCCGCGTTTGAGCTTCTTCTGTCTGTCGTTGTATTGGGTAGCCTGCTTGTCGTAATAATAATGGAAGCCGGCATTGAGGCGCAGCTGGTCGATGGGCGTGTAAGCCACTCCTACAGAGAGAATGGCGGGGAGGTCTCCGGCAATCTTCTTGCCGTCCTGGTACTCACCGGTGGCACTGTTGATGCCTTCATCGAATTTCTGTTTCAGCATGCTTGTTGTCGCTGCTACCGCTGGTGAATTGAGCGTGGCATTGGTTACAGCCTGTGCCATGTCTGCGCTCAGTCCGGCTTGCTGGAGGTTCGTTGCCAGGGCCGTTGCGAGGTTATTGCCGAGGTTACCGATGGAAGGGAACTGGTTGACGGCAGAGTTTTTCAGGCGCATGCGGGTCTTAAACTCGTATTTGGCAGCGAAGTTCCAGCGGCCCAGGCGATAGTCGATGCCGATGATCGGCGTCACGCCAAAGCCCGATTGGTCGCAGTTGAGTTCAATGTCGGCAGCGTTGGTCTTCGTAGGGTCGAGGACGGTGTAGAGCGGTACATTGCCTACCTTGATATTGCGTACGTAGCCGTAATAGTTGGACGATGCGTAGACGCCACGTGCAGCGGCAGCCACGCCGAGGTTCTCGGTGAGCTTATACGCCACGCCGAGCGAGAGACTATAGTAATACTGTCTGCCGCGCATAAAACTTGTAGCCGAGTAGGAACCCTTGGTGCCGAAATAGTTGTCGCTGGAGAAGCCCTTGGCGCCAAGCTGCTGTACCAGGGCTGCCGGCACGCCGGCACCTAAGAGTTGCTGGCCGAGGGCGTTGTCGATGGTTGAGGCGAGGCCCGAAGCGGCCACGGCTGTCTCAGAGACGATCTTCTCGAAGGAACCTAAGCCGTCATCGAATGTGCACTTGCCGCCGCCTCCGGTGACACCGGCATTGGCTTGGAAAGAGAACTTCCCGCGGTTGTATGCCATCTGGAACGTGGGGAAGAAGGGAGCCAGGGATTTGCCCTTAAACTCGCGGCTCGTAGTGGGGTTCGCCGTGTTGTTGGCAAAGAGCGGGTAGGTGTTGTCGATGTAACGGCGCTGCGTGATGAGCTGCCAGCCCATGGAATAATGAAATCCCGGAGCCATGAAAACAACGCCGGCGGGGTTGAAATAGACGCCGTCGGTGGCGATGACAGCGTCGCGTGAAAGCGTGCGGGTAAAGGCTACGCTCATGTTGCTATTGGTATTGATGCCTCCGGCGAGCACGCCTTGTGCAATGAGGGCGGCGATTGCGGCACCTGCCCATCTCTTCTTGGTCATATCTAAAAAAGTCTTTATTGAAATTGGCTGCAAAGTTATATAAATTGTTCTATACTTCCTTTAATAAGGCCTTTAATTGCATAGCCTTTAACTGTTTTATTGATTTACATCAAGGGATTTGCATCGTTAGCTACGTGCGAAGTAGTTCTGCGAATATATCTACTGAAATAGGTTTTATCCTGCTTTTCTTCGGTTTTCGTTGATTCCTTATCTGCTCGTTGTAATCGTCTGAAGCCAAGAAAAACCTTCTAAAACCAATCTAAAAACCCTGTCACTATATTCCTTAAATTGAGATGGTCTTTACTGAGACAGGTCATTACCGAGATAGGTTTTATCCCGGTTTTATTCGATTTTTGTTGATTTGATAAAATCGCTCGCTTGATACCGCTGTATCGCACCTATGGTACCGCGCGAATCAACTTTGGTGGTACCGCTCATATCACTGCCATGGTACCGGTACCACAGGGGTGGCATGAGCGGTGTTCCTTATCTGCTGCAAAATTACCGATTGCAAAAACTAAAAAACAGTTTAAATTTCTATCTCTAAAATTTTTTAATAACAAGAAATTTTCCTAACTTTGCAGCATCCTCAGTCCATTAGCTGTTTCCTTCGGGTTGCAGAGGGCATGGGGATCATATATATGAGAAGGCGTTTACTAGCGCTTCATTCTTGACACTTCGAAATTCTGGCAGATTTCATTTGTCGTCAAAGAATTTAGCAACAGTAGATGTCCATGGGTGTGTATTCATCCATTTGTAAGATCAGCTAAGCTCTTATGAGTGTAAGTTGGTTCTTTCATTTGGCGTACATATCGGCGTGGGCTTCTGCGTTGCTCGTTCTGACGACAATGGGCATGCCAGAAGCCTCGAAGTGTGGGACGAGCGATTGTCAGTCTCCCACGCTTTTTTGTATATCCCTGTTACATTATATTTTATAACGCCATTGGGAGCAGGCGAAAAAAGATTTAGGTATGAAAAAGTATGTCAAGCCTTCAATGGAAGAATTAGAAATGAACTTTGGAGATGTTTTTTTGGCAACATCTTCTACATGCAGATTCTTTTGTAGTACAGACTGTGCTTCTGATTGCTCAGATGATTGTTCGTCTATCTGTATTTGTGTAAGACAAATATGTCGTCAAGGGGGCTACTGCCCATTAGCCTGTTATGATTGGGGGGAATGGGAATAAGTCATTCAATATCCATATTATGAAAATTATATTTAAGGGTGATGCTAGGGTTATAAAATTTTTGGGGAAGCAAAATAACAACTCTAATCTCCAGTTTAGACCCAGCATTTTCACTATTTCTCAACCAGTTGATAACGGCATATTGCTTTTCAACACGTTGACGTGTTCTTTACTTCTGCTAAGTTCTACAGAATATCGAAATATGCTGAATATGCAGGTGCTTCGTGACGCTTGGTTTATAGTTCCTATGGAATTTGATGATTACCAATTGAGTTGCCAGATTAAAAATCTGATTTCAATGACACGTGTGCATCGACATTCTATTATTGGTTACACTATCTTGACCACGACAGATTGCAATGCTCGATGTTTTTATTGTTATGAGAAGGGCGTTGAGAAAAAGACGATGACCATAGAAACGGCAGATTTATTATCAGATTATATCACGAAAAATTATAACAAACACAAAGTTTCATTATCTTGGTTTGGTGGAGAACCACTCTTTAATATAAAAGTGATAGACCGGATAACTCAAAATCTTGAACGTAATGGAGTTGAGTTTGGATCAACTATGGTGACAAATGGATATCTATTTAGTCCTGGTATAGTTGGACGAGCAGCTTCACTTTGGCATTTGAGGAATGTGCAAATTACCATAGATGGAACAGAGAACATCTACAATAGAACGAAGGCTTTCATATACGAAGGCATAAACGCATACCATAGAGTTATGAGCAATATAAAATTACTGCTCGACCACCAATTTGAAGTATCTATTCGCATAAATGTTGATGTTCATAATGCTGATGATGTACTGAACCTTATTCATAACATAAAAAGCGACTTTGATGGCTACCAAAACCTAAGTGTTTATTCACATGCCTTGTTTGAAACGTCAACCAGTGGTACAGCAGAACATCGTAGCAAAGTGTATATCAAAAGAAAGGAAATTTCAAGAGAAATTAAAGCGCTAGGGCTTGATCATCCATACAACCTTCCAAATAAATTACCTGAACATCTTTGTATGGCAGATGATGATGAAAGTGTCGTCGTATCGCCAGATGGAAAGCTTGGAAAATGTGAACATTATGTCGACAGGGGGTTCTATGGTAGCTTGCAATGTGATATAATAGATCGAAATGCATTAAATAGATTTTCTGAGGTTGTCCACGACAAGCCAGAATGTCACCAATGTTTCTATCATCCTCATTGTAAAATTTTAAAGTTGTGTTGCCAAAATGAATGTACTCCAGAACAAGTTGACGAACACTTAAATGATTTCAAGGATTCAATGGTCAACGCTTATAGAATCTTCTTAGAAAAAAATAATGATGATAAAAACTAAGTTTATATTCCTCACCCAGCAGGTGGCGGATCACTACATTGTAATTGCAAAAAACGCTGAAGGATCCCCAAAAAGATGCATAAGGTGTAACGAGGTAGGGAAGATTATTTTTGAAGCGATCAACGAAGGAAAGACAGAGAACGAAATAGTAGCAAATATTTGTCAAACATTTAACGTCAATCCAGATGAAGTTGAAAAAGATCTATGTCAATTCTTAAAGGATATGGTTGATAAACAGTTAATCGATATTTATCAACCTGAGGAGTGATTTTGACAGATAATACTTATTCCGCTTGAAGGTGAGTTGCTAAAATATTTATTACTCACCTGTAAACGTACGTTTACTAATAAAGGAGCGTTAGCCTTGCTGGATCAAAAATACATATCGCCATTCATTGAATATATTGTCTCCCAAGGGCTGCTTAATAAAAATTGTGACGGGTATCAAAAGCTCATGAGATATCCAACGCTCGAATGCTTCCATGATGGGAAAAATTCCACCGAAAGGGACTATTTTCTCTGATTTAATTTGTACTTTTGCCACGTCTTGTAAAATTTTACGACCTCGTTTTCACACCACGAAGTTATGTGAAATTCTGACATGGCAAAATCCTGGGCAACTTTATGTTGCTCTGAAACTTATAGAAGGAACTAAATTATTTATTTACGGAATTAAGAATGAGCGAATTGTCATACCTACATATTGCCGTGATTTACCTCGTTGTCATCAACGTGGTCACTTTCTTCATGTATGGTATTGACAAGTGGAAGGCTAAACGTTCCAAATGGCGTATCAGCGAGGCAGCACTCTTGGGGCTGGCTGCGTTAGGAGGTAGTATCGGTGCATGGTTGGGCATGAAAGTCTGGCATCATAAGACGAAGCACAAGAAGTTCAAATATGGTATTCCTCTTATCCTTATAGTCCAAATCACACTGGTAGTCTTGACATCATGCAGGACAAAGCAAACGGTTGGGTTGTCTGCACCTATTAGCACAGAGGACAAATCAGTCCCTGAGTACTCACCCAATGTTTTTTTGGTTATGTACGATGCAGAAATAGGCAGGGGCCCTTTGCTGCAAGCTATTAAGGAATACAAATGCGAGATTATCTATGACTACAGCATCATCAACGGCATGGCCTTGAAGAAACCTGAGAATAAGAGCCTTGAAGAAACAATGAAGGATTTCAGGAAGATAAAGGGTGTTATAGGCGTGGAATACGACCACATCATGCGCCTCACTAATCCTGTATAACCACCCCTGCGGGGTCGAAGCCTGCCATGAACGGAAAATCGCTTTGCGTAAAATTAGCTACCGCTTTCTTCCATCAATTGTCTTATTCCGAGATAGGCATTACTGAAATTGGTTTTATCCTGGTTTTATTCGGTTTTCGTTGATTCCACATCTGCTCGTTGTAATCGTCTGAAGCCAAGAAAAACCCTAAAACCAATCTAAAACCCTGTCACTATATTCCTTAATTTGAGATAGTCTTATTCTGAGTGCAAAGACCATGAGACTATCTTTTTGCCGGTCTATATGGTTCCATTCTTTTAATCATCACGCACATAATAAAAAGGCAGAGCGTCCGTTGTAAAAGTATGGAATGGATAGACAGACTCAGACGGATCAAGCTCACCCTTGTGTTGGCGGCTATCGTGATAGCCGTCGGGTCGCTGTTTGTCTCTAAGCAACTCACCGATACGCTGAAGCTGGAGGAGCGTAACCGCATGGAGGTATGGGCTGAGGCTATGAAATCGCTCAATAAGGCTGATGAGAACACTGACTTAAGCCTGGTGCTGAAGGTTATCAACGAGAACGACTATATTCCCGTTGTCTTGATGGACCAGGACGGAAAGGTAACCGATTTCCGCAATGTGTCGTTGCATGCCGACAACCGCACCGACAGTCTTCGTGAGGCGCAGCAGATAGGATTGCGCTGCAAGGCCGAGGGACATTTCATTCGCATTACACTCGATAAGGCTCATTATATTAATGTGTGCTACGACGAGTCGCTTATCCTCAAGCGTCTGACGCTCTTCCCGGTCATACAGCTTGGCGTTGTATTGGTGTTTGTGCTGTTGGCGGTCTTTGCATTGTTGGCTTCGAAGCGCGCGGAGCAGAATCGCGTGTGGGCGGGATTGTCGAAGGAGACGGCCCATCAGCTCGGTACGCCCATCAGCAGTCTGATGGCCTGGGTAGAGGTGCTGCGCGAGGAATATCCTCAGGACGACTTGATTCCGGAGCTTGACAAGGACGTGCAGCGGTTGCAGTTGATCAGTGACCGTTTCTCGAAGATTGGCTCGCCGCCGGAGTTGAAACCGACAAACCTCTCCGCCGTCTTGTCGCATGTCGTCGATTATATCGACCGGCGCACAAGCCACAGTGTTGTCATCTCCTGCCTGTTGCCGGATCATGACGTCATGGTCAATATCAACGCCGCCCTCTTCGAGTGGGTCATAGAGAATCTTTGTAAGAATGCGGTGGATGCCATGAACGGAGGCCCGGGAAAGATAACGATTGTCGTCACGGACAGTGCACAGAAGGTGGCAATAGAAGTGACCGATACGGGGAAAGGCATTAGCAAGAAAAACCTGAAGACGGTCTTCAAGCCCGGTTTCACCACGAAGAAGCGGGGATGGGGGCTGGGGCTCAGTCTCGCCAAACGTATTGTGGAGCAGTATCATAAGGGGCGTATCTTCGTCAAGAGTTCTGTTGTCGGACAAGGCACTACGTTCAGGATCGAACTGCAGAAATGATGCTCTTTTTAGTATAGTTTTTCCATAAAATCTTGCAGCAATTCAGAAAAAAGCAGTAACTTTGCAGCCTAAAGTGTGATAAGGTTCATAGAAGGGTCCATGTTAGAGCAGTTTAAGATAGACTTGAAGAGCCTCGGCGAGGGAAGAACTTCTCTACGTCTGGCTTTGGATGACAGCTTCTTTGAGGCTGTCAAAGTGCCTGTCGTGCATAGCGGCAGGCTGAGCTGTGAGGTCGCTATAGACCGCAAGGGCGATGTCTTCGACCTTGATTTCCACACTGAGGGTACTGTCACGATACCCTGTGACCGTTGCCTGGACGATATGGAGCAACCTATCGTCAGCGACTATCACCTCGTGGCAAAGTTCGGAGAAGACTACTCAGAGGACGATGATCTCATCACGGTGCCTGAGAACGAAGGAATACTCGACACCTCGTGGTTCATCTGTCAGTTTGTAGAGCTCGCTATCCCGCTCAGGCATGTGCATGCACCTGGAAAATGCAACCCTGCCATGATGAAGCTCTTGGAAGAGCATTCGGCCGCCCGAAGCGGTGCCGGCGATGACGATGCGCCTGTGGACTCCCGATGGGCAGCGCTCTCAAAATTAAAAAACAATAATTAAAAAGTAATACTCAAAATGGCACATCCAAAAAGAAGACAGTCAAAGACTCGTACACTCAAGCGTAGAACTCATGATAAGGCAGTTGCCCCCACACTGGCAGTATGCCCTAACTGTGGTGCTTACTATGTATATCATACCGTATGCCCGACTTGCGGCTACTATCGCGGTAAGGTTGCTATTGTCAAAGAAGCTGCTGAATAATGGCTAAGGTCAACGCAGTGATCACTGGCGTTGGCGGCTACGTGCCCGACTATATCCTCACCAATGAGGAGCTGTCGCGCATGGTAGACACCAGCGACGAGTGGATCCGGACGCGTGTGGGTATCCGTGAGCGCCGTATCCTCACCGAGGAGGGCTTGGGTGCCAGCTATATGGCGCGCAAAGCCTGCAAGCAGTTGCTTAAGAAGACGGGTGTGGACCCTGATTCTATCGAGGCGCTCATTGTCTCCACGACAACGCCCGACTATCCTTTCCCGTCAACGGCAAGTATCGTTGTGGGCAAGCTCGGACTGAAGAATGCGTTCGCGTTCGATATGTCGTGCGCCTGCTGCGGTTTCATCTACGCCCTCGACATGGCATCATCGATGATTCAGTCGGGACGTTACAAGAAAGTCATCGTCTGCTCGGCAGAGAAGATGTCGTCTATCGTCGACTGGACGGACCGCCAGACATGCGTGCTCTTCGGCGATGGTGCCGGTGCCGTGCTCTTGGAGGCTACGGAGGAGGAAGGCGTGGGCTTCCAAGACTCAATGCTCCTCACCGACGGTAAAGGTCTGCCGTTCCTGCACATGAAGGCAGGAGGCTCCGTCTGCCCGGCTTCGCATTTCACCATCGACAACCGACTACACTATGTTTATCAGGAAGGCCGCACGGTGTTCCGGCATGCCGTCACTTATATGAGTGATGATGTGGCAACGGTGATGAAACGCAACGGACTGGACAACACGAACCTCAATTGGATCATTCCTCACGAGGCTAACCTCCGCATCATCGATGCTGTGGCCAAACGTGCCGAGCTCCCGCTCGACAAGGTCGTGATCAATATCGACCACTACGGCAACACATCGTCTGCCACAATTCCTTTGGCTTTGTGGGACAACGAGGCCAACTTCAAGAAGGGTGACAACATCATCTTTACGGCCTTCGGAGCCGGTTTCGTTCATGGCGCTATCTATTATAAGTGGGGCTATGACGGAGACAAGGTAGGAAAGGGCGAGTAATTAACGGAAGCTCGGAAGTCCGGAAGTACTGAAGTTTAGAAGCCCGGAAGTACAGAAGTCCGGAAGTACAGAAGTCCGGAAGTTCAGTCATTACTTTATTGCTGAATAAGCATAACATTTGACTGTACTTCCGGACTTCTGTACTTCTGAACTTCCCCCAAACGGACTTCCCAAAACAACGATAAATCATCATCATCATCATGACACACAAAGCCGGTTTCGTGAACATTGTCGGCAATCCTAATGTCGGTAAGTCAACGCTGATGAATCAGCTTGTTGGCGAGAAGATCAGTATTGCCACCTTCAAGGCACAGACCACGCGTCACCGCATCATGGGTATCGTCAACACAGACGATAGTCAGATCGTCTTCTCCGATACCCCGGGCGTGCTCAAGCCAAACTATAAGATGCAGGAGTACATGCTCCAGTTCTCCGAGTCGGCGCTTGCCGATGCTGACATCCTCCTCTATGTCACCGATGTGGTGGAGAACCCGGAGAAGAACATGGATTTCTTGGAGAAGGTGGCACAGATGAAGATCCCCGTGCTCGTGCTCATCAACAAGATCGACGAGCTGAAAGGCGACGACGCTACCGAGCGCCTCGGAACGATCGTGGAGAAATGGCATAAGCTCCTTCCCAACGCAGAGATCCTTCCCATCTCCGCTGCCAACAAGTTTGGCATCGACATGCTCATGAAGCGGATCAAGGAACTGCTCCCTGAGAGTCCGGCTTACTTCGACAAGGACCAGCTGACGGACAAGCCGGCTAAGTTCTTCGTCTCGGAGATCATCCGTGAGAAGATCCTCCGCTATTACGACAAGGAGATCCCTTACTCCGTAGAGGTCGTTGTGGAGCGTTTCAAGGAGGATGACCACCATATCCATATCAATGCCGTCATCTATGTGGAACGCGACTCGCAGAAAGGCATCATCATCGGGCACCAGGGCATGGCGCTGAAGAAGGTGTCGACAGAAGCGCGTAAGAGCCTCGAGCATTTCTTTGGAAAGGCTATCTACCTCGAACTCTTCGTCAAGGTCGATAAGGACTGGCGCAACTCGGAGCGTGAGCTCGACAACTTCGGGTATAACCCGGAATAGGAATGTTAAGTGTTAAATGTTTAATGATCTTAATGCTGAATGATCTTAATGCTGAATGATCTTAGTGCTGAATGATCTTAATGCTGAATGTCATTCAACACTTAACATTCAACATTCCACACTCAATATGTTTCCCCTGACTGTAGTGCAGGGCGCACTCTCGCACGACGCGAGGGCCGAAGAATGTTAAACTTCAGTAATCAAACAACAGAATGGCAAATTTAGTAGCTATTGTAGGACGCCCCAATGTGGGTAAGTCAACACTTTTCAACCGTCTCACGCAGAGCCGCCGGGCTATCGTGAGCGATGTAGCCGGCACGACTCGTGACCGTCAGTATGGCAAATGCTCATGGGATGGCCGTGAGTTCTCCGTCGTTGACACCGGCGGCTGGGTCGTCAAATCAGACGATATTTTCGAGGATGCTATCCGTAAGCAGGTTCTGGTAGCTTCCGATGAGGCTGACCTCGTGCTCTTCCTCGTGGATGTGGAGACGGGTGTCACCGACTGGGACGAGGATGTTGCGCAGATCCTGCGCCGTGCCAAGCTCCCCGTGGTCCTTGTCGCCAACAAGGTCGACAACAGCGGTCTGGCGTATACCGCTGCCGAGTTTTATAAGCTTGGCTTGGGTGATCCCGTGTGTATCAGTGCAGCCACGGGCGGTGGCACGGGTGACCTTCTCGACCTTGTCATCAGCAAGCTTCCGGCTGACAACAAGGAGCTGATCGACGATGAATTGCCGCGTTTCGCCGTCGTAGGTCGTCCTAATGCAGGCAAGTCGAGTATCGTCAACGCTTTCTTAGGTGAGGACCGTAACATCGTGACGGAGATCGCCGGCACCACACGCGACAGTATCTATACGCGCTTCACGAAGTTCGGTTTCGACTTCTATCTCGTCGACACCGCCGGTATCCGCAAGAAGAACAAGGTGACGGAAGACTTGGAGTTCTATAGTGTCATGCGCTCCATCCGTGCCATAGAGAACAGTGATGTATGTATCCTCATGATCGATGCCACCCGTGGCATTGAGGCGCAGGACATGAACATCTTCCAGCTGATCCAGAAGAACAACAAGAGCTTGGTCGTCGTCGTCAATAAATGGGACTTGGTGGAAGACAAGAGTCAGAAAGCCATCGACTTCTTCAAGAACGCCATCCATAACCGCATGGCACCGTTCACCGATTTCCCGATCATCTTCGCTTCGGCGCTGACGAAGCAGCGTATCTTCAAAGTGTTACAGACGGCAGTGGATGTGTACAAGAACCGCACGACCCATGTAGGTACGAACAAGCTCAATGAGATCATGCTGCCGATCATCGAGCAGACACCGCCGCCATCGACAAAAGGTAAGTTCATCAAGATCAAATACTGCTCGCAGTTGCCGAACACGCAGATCCCCTCTTTCGTGTTTTATGCCAATCTGCCGCAGTATATCAAGGAGCCGTACCGCCGTTTCCTTGAGAATAAGATCCGTGAGAACTGGTCCATGCACGGCTGTCCCATCAATGTGTTTATTCGGCAAAAGTAATTTGGAAGTCCGGACTTTGGAAGTCCGGACTTCTGGACTTCTAAAGTCTGTACTTCCGGACTTCTAAAGTCTGTACTTCCGGACTTCCAAATTCCGGACTTCTAAAAAACAAATAATACAATGCGTAAGCTTTTATTCTTTCTCTCTTTCCCCCTTCTCATGGCTTGCTCCGGCAAGCCGTCGGGTCCCGATGCTGCCCAGTTGGCAGCCAATGCTGCCAAGACCTATTACGAGCAGTTGTTGAAAGGCGACTACGGCAGTTTCGTGGACGGCCGTTACCAGCCCACGGCCTTGCCAGAGAGCTATCGCCAGCAGCTTATTGCCAACGCAAAGATGTTTGTCGGACAGGAAGAGAAAGAGCATAAAGGCATCAAGGGCGTGGCGGTGGCTGACGGTCGTGCCGACACCGCCAAGCATGTGGCCAATGCCTTCCTCACATTTACCTACGGAGATGGTACGAAAGAACAAGTGGTCGTACCGATGGTAGAGGTGAAGAAGGTATGGTACATGAGATAGCTATTCTCCTGTACCCATTTGTCACTTGTGTTCCTCCACCTCTTTCACTTTCCTAAACAGGTCGGAAGCAAAGACAAGGTCGTTGAGTTCTTTGTTTGTAGAACTCATGACATCGTCTTTGGTTCCCTGCCATTCCTTGTGGCCTTTATAGATAAAGATAATAATCTCACCGATACCCATCACCGAGTTCATGTCGTGGGTATTGATGATGGTCGTAATACCATATTCCTTTGTGATTCCCGAGAGCAGTTCGTCGATGACGAGCGACGTCTTCGGATCCAGTCCTGAGTTGGGCTCGTCGCAGAAGAGATATTTGGGGTTGAGCACGATGGCTCGTGCGATGGCCACCCGTTTCTGCATGCCGCCGGAGATTTCGGCGGGGTATTTGTTCTGTGCATCGAGGAGGTTGACACGCTCCAGACATTCCTGGGCCCGTCGGTCGCGCTCGCGGCTGTTCATCGGTGCGAACATATCGAGTGGAAAACGGACGTTCTCAAGCACGGTGAGCGAGTCGAAGAGCGCCGAGCCCTGGAACACCATGCCCATCTCACGCCGGAGCAGCACCTTGCTCTTCTTGTCCATCGAGAGCACGTCGCGCCCGTCGAAGAGCACGTCGCCGCTCGTAGGCGTGAGCAGTCCCACGAGATTCTTCATCAGCACCGTCTTTCCGGAGCCGCTCTGGCCGATGATGAGATTGGTCTTTCCCGTCTCGAAGACGGCGTTTATATCGTAGAGCACGGTCTTGTCTTCAAAGCTCTTTGTCAAGTGTTTTACTTCAATCATGACAGAAATATTTAGGACATGAGAATCAGGACAGCAGTTCTGTGAGGAACACGTCGGAGAAAAGAATGAGCACGCTCGAGCACACCACGGCGTTGGTCGAGGCTGTTCCGACCTCCACGGAGCCGCCCTCCACGGTATAGCCGAAGTAGGACGAGACGCTGGAGATGATAAAGGCGAAGAAGAGGCTCTTGATGATACTCATCCACACGAACCACTGGTTGAAAGCGTGGTGCATGCCTGCCGTGAGATCCTCCGGGGACATCATGTGACCCACGAAAGCCGTAGCATAGGCACCGATGATACCTAAGGCGGAGGAGAAGACGACGAGGAACGGCATGATGGTCACCAATCCGAGGATCTTCGGCAGGATGAGGTAGGAAGCCGAGTTGACGCCCATGATGTCGAGGGCGTCGATCTGCTGCGTCACGCGCATCGTGCCGAGCTCAGAGGCAATGTTCGACCCGACCTTACCCGCGAGGATCAGACACATGATCGACGAGGAGAACTCGAGGAGCATGATCTCACGCGTCACATAACCCGTCACCCAGTGAGGCATCCACGGGCTCTGGATGTTGACCTTCATCTGAATGCATATCACGGCTCCGATGAAAAAACTGATGAGCAGCACGATGCCGATGGAGTCGACACCGAGCTGTGACATCTCCTTGATATAGCGTTTGGCAAACATGCGCAGGCGCTCCGGAAAGGAGAACGTGCGCCCCATGAGCATGAGATAGCTTCCGAAAGTCGTCAGATAGCGATGCAGTAACCTGATTATAAACATACGTGTGAACTGTTCTTTCCGTTTCTATGCTTGCAAAAGTACCCAAATTCCTATTAAAAACTGCAATAATGGAGATAGTTTTTCCTTTAAGCAACGTTATTATTCCTTTTTTTAGTAATTTTGTGGCAAAATACACATCATGGAAGAAGAAAACACACAGCGACAGATAATGCCGGATGTTTCAGAGAATGTGGCACCTGTTGCCATGAACGATTCAACGCAGCAGCTCCCCAAAGCGGATCCACAGGAGCACACGATAGCTGATCCGCAGGCCGATGAATCGGCTGACGCATCCTCCGGCGCGGCGGCTGATGATTACGACAACCTCTCGCCCGAGCAGGTCGACGAGCTGCTCAAGGAGCGTCTCCCCCGTCAGGAGCTTCACACCAAAGGCTTAGTGAAGCGCTACGGGCGCCGCACCGTGGCCGACAACGTATCGTTCAACGTCAAGCAGGGAGAGATCGTCGGGCTCCTCGGTCCTAACGGAGCCGGTAAGACGACATCGTTCTACATGACCACGGGACTGATCATTCCCAACGAGGGTCATGTCTATATCGACGACAAGGAGATCACCAGCTATCCGGTGTATAAGCGTGCTCGCGCCGGCATCGGCTACCTGCCGCAGGAAGCCAGCGTCTTCCGCAAGATGTCGGTGGAGGACAATATCATGGCGGTGCTGGAGATGACGAAGCTCACCCACCAGCAGCAGCTCGACAAGCTCGAGAGCCTCATCGCCGAGTTCCGCCTGCAGAAAGTGCGCAAGAACAAAGGTGACCGTCTCTCGGGCGGTGAGCGTCGCCGCACGGAGATAGCGCGCTGCCTGGCCATTGACCCGAAGTTTATCATGCTCGACGAGCCTTTCGCCGGTGTCGACCCTATCGCCGTGGAGGATATTCAGCACATCGTCTGGCGACTGAAATATCGTAACATCGGCATCCTTATCACCGACCACAACGTGCAGGAGACGCTCTCTATCACCGACCGCGCTTATCTCCTCTTCGAAGGCCGTATCCTCTTCCAGGGTCTCCCAGAGGAGTTGGCTGAGAACAAGATCGTGCGAAAGAACTACCTCTCCGACAACTTCGTCTACCGTAAGTTCCAGTCAAACGAGGACGATCGTGCCTTCGCGGCACAGGCACGGCGACAGCTGCTCAAAGAGGTCAGTCAGTGACAGAAGCAAATATTCTGCGTAAATTCTGCGTTCCAGCCATCTTGCCTCAACCGTGTCACGATTCTGCCTCATTTGTGTCACGATTCTGCCTCATTCGTGTCACGATTCTGCCTCATTCGTGTCACGATTCTGCCTCATTCGTGTCACGATTCTACCTCATTCGTGTCACGAAGCATATTACCAATTGAACGTTCCCGTTAAAAAAACAAATTTTATTCCTTATATATTAGGTACTTTCGTTAATTAGCACTAACTTTGCACCCTGTTGTAGACTCGGCAAGAGAGCACACACACTATAAGAGGCAAAAATAACAAAATAAAAACAAGAATATAAATGAAAGTATCATTCGATTGCCCCGATAAGATCAACGGCCTGCTGACCGTTACTATCGAGGAGGACGACTACAAGAACGATGTAGAAAAGGAGTTGAAGAACTATCGTAAGCGTGCCAACGTGCCCGGCTTCCGTCCTGGCATGGTGCCTATGGGCCTTATCCGCCGTCAGTATGGCAGCGCCGTGAAGATGGACGTGGTGAACCACAAGCTCTCCGACGAGGTGAATAAGTACATTGCTGACAACAAGATCAACATGCTCGGCATGCCGATGGGCTCAGAGAAGCAGGAACCCGTGGATCTTGAGAAGCCGGCTCCCTACACCTTTATGTTCGACATCGCTGTGGCTCCTGAGTTCGACATCGAGCTCTCTGACAAGGATACCATCGACTATTACGACATCACAGTGGATGACAAGCTCGTTGACCAGCAGGTGGACGGTTTCGCTTCCCGCTTCGGCAGTTATCAGAAGGCTGACGAGTATAAGGAGGGTGACGTGCTCAAGGGTGACCTTCGCGAGCTCGACGCTGACGGCAACACCAAGGAAGGTGGCGTTGAGGTAGAAGGCGCTACGATCATGCCGCAGTATCTGAAGAACGACGACCAGAAGAAGGTCTTCGAGGGTGCCAAGGCCGGTGACATCATCACCTTCAATCCTTACAAGGCTTACGACGGTGGTGCGGAGGTCGCTACGCTGCTCCGTGTGGACCGCGACAAGCGCGACCAGTATCAGGGCGACTTCAGCTATCAGATCACCGAGGTGCAGCACTTCGAGAAGCACGCTGTAGACCAGGAGCTCTTCGATGAGGTCTTCGGTAAGGACAAGGTGAAGGACGAGAAGGAGTTCCGTGAGAAGATTCGTGAGGGTGTCAAGGAGCAACTCGCCGTGGACGAGGATTTCCGTTTCCTGCAGGATCTGCGCAATTATGTTGAGCAGAAGGTCGGTCAGCTCACTTATCCTGACGCGCTGCTCAAGCGTGTGCTCAAGGAGAACAACAAGGACAAGGACGACGAGTTCATCAATAAGAATTATGAGGCAAGCCTCAAGGATCTCACATGGAGCCTGGCTAAGGACAAGCTCGGTGCCAAGGCTGGTGTCAAGATCAACGACGACGACGTGAAGAACGTTGCCCGTGAGGTGGCACGCGCCCAGTTCGCGCAGTACGGCATGCAGAATGTCGGTGAGGAGTATGTTGACAACTATGCCAACGAGCTGCTCAAGCAGAAGGGCTCAGCCAACCAGTTTGCGGAGCGTGCGCTCGACGAGAAGCTCGTGGCTGCCGTGAAGCCGGTGGTGAAGCTCAACCACAAGGAGATCTCGCTCGACGACTTCAATAAGATGGTAACAGAGGAGCAGGCTCAGGCCTAACCCGCTCCGGATGCTATAGAAGCTATAGACACTATAGAAGCTATAGAAGGTGTCTGAGCGATAGCTCAGATCATTACAGGTCCCGCCTGGTTCATTCCAGGCGGGACCTGTTGTATCTTGGCAGTTGGAAGGCTCGTTGTTTCTTCGCTGCTGAAGGCTGCGATTCCCAGAAAAGCCTTGCACTTAAATAGATACTTCAAAAAAAATATTCGGTAAATCTTTTGGTTTCTGAGAAAAAACAGTTATCTTTGTATAATGAAATATCAAACACGGGCAAGAAAAAATAAATATTCTTGGCATGATGTTTGCAATCAATGAAACCAATGTGGGATTCTTCCCACGGTTTGTTGAACTAAAAAAGAAGGAAAATAATGAACAACGACTTTAGAAAGTTTGCTACCAAGAAACTTGGAATGAACGGCTTGGTGCTCGACGATGTGGTGAAGGCACAGCAGCAGTACCTCAACCCATATATCCTTGAGGAGCGTCAGCTCAATGTCACGCAGATGGATGTCTTTTCCCGCCTGATGATGGACCGCATCATCTTCCTCGGTACTGAGATTGACGACTACACAGCCAATACGCTGCAGGCGCAGTTGCTCTATCTCGACTCCGTGGACAACGGCAAGGATATTTCTATCTATGTCAACTCTCCCGGCGGCTCTGTCACGGCAGGCTTGGGCATCTACGACACTATGCAGTTTATCACTTCAGACGTGGCAACGATCTGCACCGGTATGGCCGCGTCGATGGCTGCCGTGCTCCTTGTCTCCGGCACCGAGGGTAAGCGCTCGGCGCTGCCTCACAGCCGCGTGATGATCCATCAGCCGCTCGGCGGCGTGCAGGGTCAGGCTTCGGATATCGAGATTGAGGCCAAGGAGATCCTGAAGTTCAAGAAGGAGCTCTACACCATTATTTCAGAGCATTCGCATCAGCCTTACGACAAGGTGTATAAGGACTCTGACCGTAACTACTGGATGACAGCCGAGGAGGCTAAGGAGTACGGCATGATCGACCAGGTGCTGAAGAAGAAATGATCGGGTGAGACCCCGTTCTTCAAGCAATACGGTCGATAAACGAAAAAGAGAAGAAAGACAAATGAAAAAGAAAACATGTAGTTTCTGCGGGCGCAGTGAGGATCAGGTGAAGCTGCTCATCACAGGTATCAATGGTTATATCTGTGAGGATTGCGTTCAGCAGGCTTACAAGATAGTGCAGCAGACCGGTGTGCTCGGCAATCAGCAGCATGCCGATGCTACCCCTTACCGTCCGAAGACGAAGATCCCCAAGCCGGTGGAGATCAAGAAATATCTCGACCAGTATGTCATCGGTCAGGATGAGGCTAAGCGCTATCTCTCCGTGGCCGTCTACAACCACTACAAGCGTCTGCAGCAGCCGGAGACCAACGACGGCGTGGAGATCGAGAAGAGCAACATCATCATGGTGGGCTCTACGGGAACGGGTAAGACCTTGCTCGCCCGTACCATCGCCCGTCTGCTCGATGTGCCGTTCACGATCGTCGATGCTACGGTGTTCACCGAGGCCGGCTATGTGGGTGAGGACGTGGAGAGCATTCTCTCCCGCCTGCTACAGGTGGCTAATTATAATGTGGCAGCGGCAGAGCGCGGCATCGTGTTCATCGATGAGATTGACAAGATCGCGCGCAAGAGCGACAACCCCTCCATCACGCGTGATGTCAGCGGTGAGGGTGTGCAGCAGGCGCTTCTCAAACTGCTTGAGGGCACGATGGTCAACGTGCCGCCACAGGGTGGACGCAAGCATCCCGATCAGGAGTATATCCATGTCAACACGAAGAATATCCTCTTCATCTGCGGCGGTGCTTTCGACGGAATTGAGCGGAAGATCGCGCAGCGCCTGAACACCCATGTAGTGGGTTACAACTCGGTGCAGAACGCGCGCAACGTGGACAAGAAGGATCTCATGAAATATATTGTGCCGACAGACCTCAAGTCGTTCGGTCTGATCCCTGAGCTCATCGGCCGTCTGCCCGTGCTCACTTATCTCAATCCGCTCGACAAGGCAGCGCTGAGGCGTATCCTGACGGAGCCGAAGAACTCGATCATCAAGCAGTACACAAAGCTTTTCGAGATGGACGGCATCACGCTGACGTTTGATGAGGATAGCCTCGACTATATCGTCGACAAGGCCGTGGAGTATAAGCTCGGCGCGCGTGGGCTCCGGTCTATCGTGGAGGCTATCATCATGGATGCGATGTACGAGATTCCTTCGAAGCGTATCAAGAAGTTTGAAGTGACGCTCGACTACGCCAAGAAGCAGTTGGAAAAAGCACACTTGCAGAAATTGGAGTCGGCCTAAAGCCGGCTTCGTCCCCCCCCCCTATGCCATCCCTAAACAACGTTACTATGAAATTGGATCTTACTGAAGCATTAAAGAAATATTTCGGGTTCGACTCATTCAAAGGCGACCAAAAAGACATCATCAACCATCTCATGGCCGGCAACGACACCTTTGTGCTCATGCCCACAGGAGGCGGTAAGAGTCTTTGTTACCAGTTGCCCTCGCTGATGATGGACGGCACGGCCATTGTCGTGTCGCCGCTCATAGCCTTGATGAAGAATCAGGTCGATGTCATCAACGGATACAGTGAGGACGACTCCGTGGCTCATTATCTTAACTCTTCGCTCAACCGTGCGGCCGTGAACCGGGTGGAGAAGGATGTCAAGGAGGGCAAGACGAAATTGCTCTATGTGGCTCCGGAATCTCTGAACAAAGAGGACAACCTGCCTTTCTTTGAGTCGTTCAAGATCTCTTTCATAGCCGTTGACGAGGCTCATTGCATCTCTGAGTGGGGACATGATTTCCGTCCCGAATACCGCAACATCAAGCCTACGATAGACAAGATCGCCGCGGCGCGAGGCGTGGAGCATATTCCTGTTATAGCTCTTACGGCTACGGCTACGGACAAGGTGCGGATGGATATCAAGAGCAACTTGGGCATGCCGGACGCGAAAGAGTTCAAGAGCTCCTTCAACCGTCCGAATCTTTATTATGAGGTGCGGCAGAAGGTGAGCGACGAAGATACCGACAGCCAGATTATCAAGTTTATCAAGCAACATCCCGGGAAGAGTGGCATCATCTACTGTCTCTCGCGAAAGAAAGTGGAGGAGCTCGCCAAAAAACTTTGCCTCAATGGGTTCCGTGCCGCTCCTTATCATGCGGGACTTGACAATGATGTGCGGGCGAAGACGCAGGATGACTTCCTGAAGGAGAACATCGACATCATCGTGGCGACCATTGCCTTCGGAATGGGTATCGACAAGCCCGACGTACGCTTTGTCATTCATTATGACATTCCCAAGAGTCTTGAAGGTTATTATCAGGAAACGGGACGTGCCGGCCGCGATGGGGGAGAAGGCATCTGCATCGCGTTCTATTCGCCGAAGGATCTGAAGAAGCTCAGTAAGTTTATGGACTCTAAGAGTGAGACGGAGAAAGAGATCGGCCGCCAGCTCCTGGAAGAGACGAAGGCATACGCGGAGACAGCCGTATGCCGGCGAAAGGTTCTGCTCAATTATTTTGGAGAGCCTTATCCAAAAGACAACTGTGGCAATTGCGACAACTGCAAGCACCCGAAGAAGTACGTGGAGGCTACGGATGCCTTAGTGTGTGTGTTGGAGGCGATCAGCGCGCTCAAAGGCAAGTATGAGCAGACCTATGTCGTCGACTTCGTGCGCGGGCGTGCCACGGATCATATTGTGAGCGACGGCAACGACAAGTTGCCGGAGTTTGGCAACGGTAAGGCCATCAACGATGAGGCCTCCTCAATTTGGAATCCGGTCATCCGACAAGGCATGATCGCGGGATTCATCCGAAAAGATATTGAAAACTACGGTTTGCTGAAGATCACCGCTTCGGGGCGGGAATGGCTCAAGGAGCCCCGCCCATTCATGGTAGTGCCCGACCGTGAGTTTGTGGACAGTGAAGAGAGTGGGGAGGGCGGAACCTCCGCGCTTGACATGGGGCTTTACCAGCAGCTCAAAGGGTTGCGGCACGACGTGGCGAAGAAGCACAACCTTCCGCCTTATGTCGTATTTCAGGACATCTCGCTCACGCAGATGGCTACCACCTTCCCTCAGACTATGGAGGAGCTCCAGCAGATTCAGGGCGTAGGGCAGGGCAAGGCTCGTAAGTTTGGAAAGCCGTTCGTCGACTTCATCAAGAAGTATTGTGAGGAGAACGACATACAGCGCTCGGACATCATGCGTGTCATCACGATACCGAACAAGTCGAAGCGCAAACTGAAGATCATTGAGATGATCGACCGCCGCATTCCGCTGGAGGATATCGCGGAGACGCAGGGTCTTGATTTCGACGACTTGCTTGATGATATCGAGTCGATCGTGAACAGTGGAACGAAGGTCAACATCGATTATTATGTCAACGACGAGGATGTCGTCGATCAGGATGAGATGCAGGATATCCTTGACTACTTCCGTCACAGCGACAGCGATGATATTGACAAGGCTATCGACACCGTGGATATCTACGATGACGATGACGGGCTCACGGCGGAGGAGAAAGCACGCTTAGGGCTCATCAAGTTTCTCTCCGATGCCGGTAACTAAAGGTTGTATTATAGAAGCTATAGAGGCTATAAAAACTATAGAAGCTATGTAGGGCGGCGGTTGAGCCGCCCTCTTTTTTTAGGATCATTGCTCTTTCCGCTTCATTCTTTCCTCTTAACTCTTTTTATAGCACGAATGGTACCTTATGTGCTGAATTATTGCTAATTTTGCATGCAATAAATTTATAAGGTTACTATCTATGTCATCATTTGTTGCAGATAAAATCGTTATGGACGGTCTCACTTTCGACGACGTCCTCCTTATCCCTGCTTATTCTAATGTACTGCCCAAGCAAGTGAGCCTTCAGGCAAGGTTCTCACGGCACATCCAGCTTAACATCCCCTTTGTGACGGCTGCCATGGACACTGTTACGGAGTCGTCGATGGCTATTGCTATCGCACGTGAGGGTGGCATCGGTGTCATACATAAGAATATGCCGATCGACGAGCAGGCTCGTCAGGTGGCTATCGTCAAGCGGGCAGAGAACGGTATGATCTACGACCCTGTGACGATTCGTCGCGGCAAGACCGTGCGCGACGCACTGAGGATGATGGCTGAATACCATATCGGCGGTATTCCTGTTGTGGATGGCGAAAACCATCTGGTGGGTATCGTCACGAACCGTGACCTGCGTTTCGAGCGCCATATGGACCGTCTCGTGGATGAGGTGATGACGAAGGAAAACCTCGTCACGACCCATCAGCAGACAGACCTCTCCAACGCCGCGCAGATCCTGCAGGAGAACAAGATTGAGAAGCTCCCCGTTGTGGATGGCGATAATCATCTCATCGGCCTTATCACTTATAAAGATATCACCAAGGCCAAGGACAAGCCCAATGCCTGCAAGGACGACAAGGGTCGTCTGCGGGTGGCTGCGGGTGTAGGTGTCACCGTGGATACGTTAGAGCGTGCGCAGGCACTGGTAGACGCGGGTGTTGACGCGATCGTCATCGATACGGCTCACGGTCACTCCGCCGGTGTCATCGGCAAGCTCCACGAGGTGAAGAACGCCTTCCCTCAGCTCGATGTCGTCGTAGGTAACATTGCGACAGGTGAGGCTGCCAAGTATCTCTACGACAACGGTGCAGACGGCGTGAAGGTCGGTATCGGCCCGGGTTCAATCTGCACGACACGTGTCGTTGCGGGTGTCGGTGTGCCCCAGCTCTCTGCTGTCTACGATGTCTACAGTGTGCTGAAAGACACGGACGTGCCTCTTATCGCTGACGGTGGCCTGCGATATTCCGGTGACATCGTGAAGGCTTTGGCAGCCGGCGGCAACTGCTGCATGATCGGTTCGCTCGTGGCCGGCACGGAGGAGAGCCCCGGTGACACGATCATCTACAACGGCCGTAAGTTTAAGACTTACCGCGGTATGGGCTCACTCGAGGCCATGGGGCAGAAGAACGGTTCCAAGGACCGTTATTTCCAAAGCGATACGACAGATGTCAAGAAGCTCGTACCCGAAGGTATCGCAGGACGTGTGCCTTATAAGGGAACGGTTCAGGAAGTTGTATATCAGTTGACGGGTGGCTTGCGGTCAGGCATGGGCTATTGCGGCGCTCACAACATCGACGAGCTCCACAACGCTAAGTTCACGCGTATTACTAATGCCGGTGTTTTGGAGAGTCATCCCCACGACATCACAATTACTTCGGAGGCACCTAACTATTCGCGTCCGGGTGAAGAATAAAGCATGAATATAAGAAAAACATTTTTATCAACAGCAGTAGTCATTGTCGCGCTTGCGGCAATGGCTGTGCCGTCTGGAAGAATATCATCTTCCTTCTCCGCAGCGTCGGACAGTGTAAAGACAAGCACCGACTCCTCGAAGCAAGGGGCTGTGGTGCCACAGTCTTCTGTCATTGATGAGGTGATATGGGTTGTCGGCGATGAGCCTATCCTGAAGTCGGATGTGGAAGAGATGCGTATGCAGGGTCTTGCCGAGGGTATAAGCTTCGGCAGTGATCCCGACTTTTCTATCCCTGAGCAGATTGCTGTTCAGAAGCTCTTTCTGCATCAGGCTGAGATCGACTCCATCCAGGTTACCGAGGCTGAGATCGCTCAAGGCGTAAACCAGCAGATCAACCGATGGATAGAGATGGCAGGCTCCAAGGAGAAGTTGGAGGAATATCGTAAGCAGAGCATCAACGACATGCGCTCGGATCTGCATGACCAGTTCCGTGACCAACAGCTCATTCAGAAGATGAAAGAGAATTTGGTGAAGGATGTGAAGGTGACACCGGCCGATGTGCGTGCTTATTTCCGTAACCTTCCTCAAGACAGCATTCCTTTTGTCCCTACGGAGGTGGAGGTCGAGATTCTTGTCAGTGCACCGCGTATCAAGCAGGCGGAGATCAACCGTGTCAAGGATGAGCTGCGCAGCTTCACGGACCGTGTGAACAAGGGAGAAACGACGTTCTCCACCTTGGCACGCCTCTATTCGGAGGATCCGGGGTCAGCGCGTCAGGGAGGTGAGTTAGGCTATGTCGGGCGCGGAATCCTTGATCCTAACTTCGCCGCCGTGGCTTTCAACCTCACCGATCCGAAGAAAATCTCTAAGATTGTCGAGTCGGAGTTTGGTTATCACATCATTCAATTGGTGGACAAGCGCGGAGACAAGATCAATGTGCGCCATATTCTTCTGAAGCCGAAGGTGTCGCAGGACGAGATTGACGCTGCTACGCACCGCCTCGATTCTATCACGAACGATATCCATGCGGGGAAGTTCACGTTTGAGCAAGCCGCCTCTTATCTCTCGGATGATAAGGATACGCGTAACAACGAAGGCCTGATGTCCAACAATACTTCTACCGGCATGACGTCCCGCTTCCAAATGAAGGATCTGCCTACTGAAGTGGCGAGAGTCGTTGATACGATGAAGGTGAACGAGATCTCCAAGCCTTTTGAGATGATCAACTCCAAGGGTAAGACCGTTGTGGCGGTGGTGAAGCTCAAGAGCCGCACGTTAGGTCACAAGGCAACGATCACGGAAGACTTCCAAGTGATGAAGGATGTCGTGCTCAATAAAGAACGGGAAAAGACGATCCACGACTGGGTGGTTGACAAGATCAAGCACACGTATGTAAGGATGCTGCCCCAGTATCGTGTGCCGGGGAAATATGAATACCAGGGATGGGTAAAATCTTAGGAAACAGGGGAAGAGCCAGCATACTGTTGCTCTTCCTTTTTGCGGTTGCTGTTGTCTTTGCAATGACGCCCACACGGAAGCGGAGGGTGCCGAAGCAGGTCGATACGCGTGTGTACTTGAGGCATGCGGATGAACTGAAGTATGACGAATATGGTCCTAATCCCGATGCGCAGATAGCTAAGGGACATGTGCATTTTGTCAACAGAGGTGCGACATTGCTCTGCGACAGTGCTTATTATTATCAGGCAACCAACTCGTTTCGTGCCTTCGGCCACGTGCGCTTCCGTCAGGGGGACACCTTGTCGCTGACATGTGACAACGCGTGGTACGACGGCGAGGGACAGATGATGGAGGCGCGAAAGGATGTAGTGCTCAAGCATCGGGGACAGACACTTTATACAGACAGCCTCAATTATGACCGTCTGTATAATAATGCTTATTTCTTTAAGGGAGGACGGCTTGTTGACTACAGAAACAAGCTTTCGGCCGACTGGGGCGAGTACAATACGGATACGCGTGAGGCTGTGTTCTATTATGATGTACAGCTTCATACGCCCAAGAACCGGGTCTCTACCGATACCTTGTATTATGATACGAAAAAGTCGATAGCGCATATCGTGGGTATGTATACGCCCAACCGCGGTATGGGCAAGCCCGGGCCATCTATTATCCGCAGTAAGGATGGTATCGTGAAGACGACTGACGCGTTCTTCAACACCCGCACGGATCGTGCAAGGCTCTTCGGACGCTCGACGGTGGTCAACAAGGAAAAGACTATCACCGGTGACACATTATATTATAATAGTGCCACAGGGCAGAACCATGGTTACGGCAACGTCATCTTCGTTGATTTAAAAAACAAGAACAAGCTCACGGCGGGAGAAGTCAACTATAATGAAAAGACCGGTAAGGGTTATGCCACGAGGAAGGCGCTCGTCGTCGATTTCTCTCAGAAGGACACCCTTTACATGCACGCCGATACCTTGCGCTTGGAGACGTTTCACATCAATACGGACAGTGTCTATCGAAAGGTTCATGGCTATTTTCATGCACGCGCCTTCAGAAGAGATTTTCAGGCAATGTGCGACTCGCTCGTCTATGACACGCGCGACTCCTGTCTGACGATGTATAAAGACCCTATCACGTGGAGTGACGGCCGTCAGCTCACCGGTGAGAAGATCCTTGTCTATACCAACGACTCTACGGTGCGTGAGGCGTATGTTATCGGCCAGGCGCTGTCTATTGAACTTATGAAAGACAGCACCCACTATAACCAGGTCTCTTCAAAGGAGATCTATGCTTACTTCGACCACGGTAATATTCGCAGAAGTGATGCCGTGAGCAATGTGAGGGCCATCTTCTATCCTACGGACAGCGCTGATTCGACACTCATCGGGCTCAATTATGTGGAGTCGGACACGATGCGTATGTTCATCTCTCCCAAACGACAGTTGGAACGTATCTGGATGCCGAAGGCGCAAGGCACCCTATACCCTATGACGCAGATTCCGCCGGGGAAAGAGAAACTTGATGTCTTCGTGTGGTTTGATGATCTTCGGCCGAAGAATCCGGACGATGTCTTTGTCTGGCGGGGTAAGCCGGGAAGCTCGTCGCTGAGAATTCTCAAACGTCATGCTCCGCCCCTTCAGACCTTGCCCAATAAGGAGAAGGCCGTGACGGCGTTGGCTGACACGCAAAATGCCGGATCGAGTAAAAAAGAGATTAAACCGTCTAAATAATAGTTTACTTAGATATTCGTATTATGTCTGATGTTATCCAACTTCTTCCCGATTCTGTTGCTAATCAGATAGCTGCAGGAGAGGTCATTCAGCGTCCTGCCAGTGTCATCAAGGAACTGGTTGAGAATGCCGTAGATGCGGGGGCACATCACATTGATGTCTCTGTAGTGGATGCCGGACGTACTTCTATCCAAGTGATTGATGATGGCAAAGGTATGTCTGAGACGGATGCGCGTCTTGCTTTCGAGCGCCATGCCACATCAAAGATCCGTAAGGCGGACGATCTTTTCAACCTCCATACTATGGGCTTCCGGGGCGAGGCACTGCCTTCGATCGTTGCAGTTTCTCAAGTTGAGCTGAAGACTCGAATGGCGGATGACACTTTGGGCACCGACATTGTCATCTCAGGGTCCAAGGTGCAGTCGCAGGAGCCGTGTGCCTGTCCGCAGGGAGCCAACTTCAAGGTGGAGAACCTGTTCTTCAATGTTCCCGCCCGACGTAAATTTCTAAAGTCGAATGCGACGGAGCTGAACCATATTCTCTCAGCTTTTGAGCGGATTGTTCTTGTTTATCCGGAGATAGG
Organism: uncultured Prevotella sp.; assembly: GCA_900315955.1. Classification (GTDB taxonomy): domain Bacteria; phylum Bacteroidota; class Bacteroidia; order Bacteroidales; family Bacteroidaceae; genus Prevotella. The sequence continues at coordinate 14,438 of ONBC01000026.1, read as the reverse complement.
CTTTACGTTTCAGTCTAATGGCTCAGAGCTGTACGATCTTCGACCGGGATCATTACGGCAGCGTATTGTGGATGTCTTCGGTAAACGTATCAATGCCGATCTGTTGCCTTTGAAGGTCGAGACCTCTGTCTGTGGACTCTCTGGCTTTGTTGGGAAACCGGAGTCGGCGAAGAAGAAAGGCGCTAAACAGTACTTCTTTGTCAATGGCCGTTATATGCGCCATCCTTATTTCCACAAGGCGGTGCAGAGTGTCTATGAGCGTTTGGTGCCTCAAGGCGAGCAAGTGCCTTACTTCATCTATTTTGATGTCAATCCACACGACATTGACGTGAATATCCATCCGACAAAGACTGAGATAAAGTTTGAGAACGAGCAGACCGTTTATCAGATTCTTTTAGCTGCGGTGCGCGATGCTATCGGCTCGTTCAGCGGAGCTTCTACGATTGACTTCGACACAGAAGGGAAGCCTGATATCCCGCTCTTTCAGCCGGATGCTCAGGGCGCTCCGTTCTCGATGCCACAGGTGGACTTTGACCCACAGTATAATCCATTCACGTCGACTCCTAAAAGCACGGCTTCGTCTTTTGGAAATCCCGCTTCTTCTTTTGAAAGGGCAGCTTCTCACGAGGAAGCAACTATTTTCGCAGGTCCGGTATCTGCCGCATCCTTTGTCAGTCAGGACGATACGCAGGATAAGGACGGCGGGCTCTTCTTTGGGCCAGCGCAGGAAGACAAGGCCGAGGAGATAGAAGAGAAGGCACCGCTGCACTATCAGTACAAGGGTAAGTATATCATGACCGCCGTGAAGTCGGGACTGATGATCGTTGACCAGCATCGTGCCCATATCCGGATCCTTTATGAAGAATATCTTACCCGTTTGGCTGCCCACAAGATGCATTCTCAGAAAGTGCTCTTCCCGCAGTCGATCGACCTCACGCCGAAAGAAATGGTCGTTTTCACGACGATCAAGGATGAGGTGGCGCTCGTTGGTTTCGAACTCTCTCCGTTAGGTGCCTCTTCTTATGCTGTCAATGCCATTCCGGAAGGCTTGGAAGGCGTGGATGTTGTCAGTCTGCTGCATGAGATCTTCACCGATGCTGATGCGGATAGCCGGTTGTCTAAGATTCAGGAGGACATGGCGCTGTCATTGGCGCGTGCCGCGGCCATTCCCTATGGACAAGTACTGACGAATGAGGAGATGGAAAATATTGTTAACCAACTCTTTCAGTGCACGAATGTCAACTATACGCCCGACGGCCATGCGACACTGTGTATCATCAAGCAAAAGGATATTGAAACAATGTTGGGATAAGTTTTTCAAAAAAAACTTGGCAAAATGTTTGGCGCATTGGTAAAATCTTCGTACCTTTGCACCCACAATTAAGAAATTTAGAGCATCTGCCTTACAAGCAGAGGGTCGGCGGTTCGAATCCGTCAACGCCCACAGGGGTGGTTCCCGTAGTGGCTTCGGCTGCTGCGGGATTTTTTGTTATCATCTCCTAAATTTTCAAGCCTTTTGCCCGCTCTCTCAATGATATTTTGTAATTTTGCACGTATAATTAATTATAGAACGCGTTTTTATAAATTAGAATATAACAATTAGGTAATACGTATTATAACACTTGTTCCTATGAATCTCGATGTATTGACGGCAATCTCGCCTATTGACGGTCGTTACAGAAGCAAGACCGAAGCTCTTGCCGATTATTTTTCAGAGTATGCGCTCATCCGCTATCGCATCCGTGTTGAAATAGAATATTTCATCACGCTCTGTGAGCTTCCCCTTCCGCAACTCAAGCCGTTTGATCACAGCCTTTTCCCCCGCCTTCGTGATATCTATCTCAAATTTGATGAGAAAGGTGCACAGCGCGTGAAGGATATCGAGAAGATAACCAATCACGATGTCAAGGCTGTGGAGTACTATATCAAAGAGCAGTTTGATGCTATCGGCGGGCTCGAAAGCTTTAAGGAATTTGTGCATTTCGGTCTCACCTCTCAGGATATCAACAACACTTCTGTGCCTTTGGCTTTGAAGGAGGCGCTTCACAAAGTGTTCTATCCCCAGGTGGAGGAACTTATCGCCCAGCTTCAGGCTTATGCGGACGAGTGGAAAGACGTGCCGATGCTCGCTAAGACTCATGGACAGCCTGCTTCTCCCACACGCCTCGGTAAAGAAATTATGGTCTACGTTTACCGTCTGACCGAACAGCTCAACACGTTGAAGGCTGAAAAGATCACGGCGAAGTTTGGTGGTGCGACGGGCAACTTCAATGCCCATCATGTGGCTTATCCCGACTACGACTGGCGTGCTTTCGGTAATCGTTTTGTGAGTGAGAAGCTCGGTTTGGAGCGTGAGCAGTACACGACGCAGATCTCCAACTACGATTATCTCGCAGCCATCTTTGATGGGATCCGCCGCATCAATACGATTATCATTGACCTTGATCGCGACTTCTGGATGTATATCTCTATGGATTACTTCAAGCAGAAGATCAAACCCGGTGAGGTAGGCTCATCAGCCATGCCGCATAAGGTCAACCCCATTGACTATGAGAACAGTGAGGGTAACCTCGGTATGGCCAACGCTGTGCTGACGTTCCTGTCCATGAAACTGCCCATCAGCCGGCTGCAGCGTGATCTCACCGATTCTACGGTGCTCCGCAACATCGGTGTGCCTCTCGGACATTCGATTATCGCTATTCAGTCGACGCTCAAAGGCTTGCGCAAGCTCATCCTGCATGAGGAGAAGATCGATGCTGATCTTGACAACACATGGGCAGTCGTAGCAGAGGCTATCCAGACCATCCTTCGTCGTGAGGGCTACCCCCATCCGTATGAGGCGCTCAAGCAGCTCACACGGACAAACAAGACGATGACAGAAGAAACTATTCACGATTTCATCAATACATTAAATGTTAAGCCGGAGGTGAAGCAGGAGCTGCTTGCTATCACGCCGCACAACTACACAGGTATTTAATTTTTATTTTATCATTTCTGTGGGGAACTATAGTGAGTACAGTTCTCCATGGATTAACTAACTACTACTATGTCAGAAGATCAGGAAAAGACGCAGGCGGAACAGGAACCGCAGAAAGATGCCCGTGAGGGCTATGCACGTCCCACAGGACAGCATCAGAATCAGAGAGATTACAACCCTGGTACAGGCCGCACCCAGCGTCCGCGAATCCATTCTATATCATCGCGCCCGCAATATAACGCCGGTCATGCTCCGGCAAACAAGCCGGCTGACGCAGGATTCCGCCCGGCAGGCTTTGGGGCTGCTTTAGGCGGCAGTGATCAGCCGCGTCAGCAAGGTTATGGTGATAACCGTCAATCCGGTTATCAGTCGCGCCAGCAAAGTTACGGAGACAGCCGCTCTGCCGGTTATCAGTCGCGCCAAGGTTATCAGCCGCGTCAGCAAGGTTATGGCGATAACCGTCAACCCGGTTATCAGGCACGTCCGCGCTATAATAGCAATGGCGAGGGCGGCTATCAGCCTCGTCAGCAGAATGGTTACGGCAACCGTCAGCAGGGTGGATACAACCGTCAGCAGAATGGTTACGGCAACCGTCAGCAGGGATACAACCGTCAGCAGGGTGGATACAACCGTCAGCAGAATGGTTACGGCAACCGTCAGCAGGGTGGTTATCAGTCGCGTCAGCAAAATGGTTACGGAGACAGTCGCCAGAATGGTTACGGCAACCGTCAGCAGGGCGGATTCCGTGGCGGTTACAACAATAATAGCTATCGTGGTTACAACAATGCACGTCCGGGCTATGATCCGAATGCGAAGTATAGCATGAAGAAGCGCATTGAGTACAAAGAGGAGCACGTCGATCCGGATGAGCCCATCCGTCTGAACAAGTATCTGGCCAACGCGGGTGTCTGCAGCCGCCGTGAGGCTGATGAGTTCATCACCGCCGGTGCCGTGACTGTCAACGGTGCTGTAGTCACGGAGCTCGGTACCAAGGTGAAGCGATCTGACGAGGTCCGTTTCCATGACGAGCCGGTGACAATCGAGAAGAAGGTGTATATCCTGCTCAACAAGCCGAAGGATTACGTTACTACCTCAGACGATCCGCAGCAGCGCAAGACAGTGATGGATCTTGTGAAGGATGCTTGCCCGGAGCGCATCTATCCGGTCGGACGACTGGACCGCAACACGACAGGTGTATTGTTGCTGACCAACGATGGTGAGCTGGCGTCAAAGCTTACCCATCCTAAGTTCCTCAAGAAAAAGGTCTATCATGTCTTCCTCGACAAGAATGTCAGCACGGAGGATCTGCAGAAGATCGCCGATGGCATAGAGTTGGAAGATGGCGAGGTGCATGCTGATGCTATCGAGTATGCCGATGAGCGTGACCATTCTCAGGTAGGCATCGAGATCCACAGCGGCCGCAACCGTATCGTGCGCCGTATCTTCGAGCACCTCGGTTACCGTGTCGTGAAGCTCGACCGTGTTCAGTTTGCCGGACTGACGAAGAAGAACCTTCGTCGCGGCGACTGGCGTTTCCTTACCGAGAAAGAGGTGGAGACACTCCGCAGCGGAATGTTCGAGTAACCATAAAGAACAGACAAAAGTTTAATCTATAAATAATCCTTGAAGTCTGTTGATGATTCTTTAGGGCTGTCGTCGGCAGCCCTCTAAGACCATCAACATTCTTTCCTTTAGGGGAACTTTGAGGGCTTAAAGTGGTTTTCAAATGAGAACAAAGGTTATCGATGCACTTCGTAGCACCGATTATAATAAGGAGATAACAGTAAAAGGTTGGGTGCGCTCGCACAGGAGCAGCAAGGCCGTAGACTTCATCGCTTTGAACGACGGCTCAACGATTAAGAACATTCAGATCGTTGTGGCACCGGAGAAGTTCGATGCCGAGATGCTGAAGAGCATCACCACGGGCGCATGTATCCGTGCTACGGGAACGCTCGTGGAGAGCCAGGGTAAAGGTCAGACCGTTGAGGTTCAGGCTCAGGAGATTGAGATCTACGGTCTCTGCCCGTCCGATTATCCGATGCAGAAGAAGGGCCAGTCCTTTGAGTACATGCGCCAGTACGCGCACATGCGTCTGCGCACCAACACTTTCGGTGCCGTCTTCCGTATCCGTCATAATATGGCCATCGCCATCCACAAGTATTTCCATGAGCATGGCTTCTACTATTTCAACACACCGCTGATCACGGCCAGTGATGCTGAGGGTGCAGGCGAGATGTTCCAAGTCACCACGCTCGACCTTGACCGTGTAGCAAAGAGCGGCAAGGTAGAGTATGATAAGGATTTCTTCGGCAAGAAGACGAACCTCACCGTGTCTGGCCAGCTTGAGGGTGAGCTCGGCGCTACAGCCTTGGGTGCCATCTACACCTTTGGTCCTACGTTCCGTGCAGAGAACAGTAACACACCGCGTCACCTCGCTGAGTTCTGGATGATCGAGCCAGAGGTCGCTTTCATGGATAAGGATGAACTGATGGATCTTGAAGAGGACTTCATCAAGTATTGTGTCCGTTGGGCACTCGACAACTGTAGGGATGACTTGGAGTTCCTCAACAAGATGATCGATAAGACGCTTATTCAGACTTTGGAGAGTGTCATCAATGAGGACTTCGTGCGTCTGCCTTACACGGAGGGTATCAAGATCCTTGAGCAGGCCGTAAAGGACGGCCATAAGTTTGAGTTCCCTATCACGGGGTGGGGTATGGATCTCGCCTCAGAGCACGAGCGTTACCTCGTGGAGGAGCATTTCAAGCGGCCGGTCATCATGACCGACTATCCTACGGAGATCAAGGCGTTCTACATGAAGAAGAACCCCGATGGTAAGACCATGCAGGGCACAGATGTCCTCTTCCCACGTATCGGTGAGATCATTGGTGGTTCCGTGCGTGAGGAGAGCTATCAGAAACTCCTTGACGAGATTGAGCGCCGTGGCATGAAGGAGAGCACCTACAGCTGGTATCTCGACACCCGAAAGTACGGCTCCTGCCCTCACGCCGGTTTCGGCCTTGGCTTTGAGCGTCTGATCCTCTTCGTTACAGGCATGCAGAATATCCGCGACGTCATTCCGTTCCCGCGTACCCCGAAGAACGCAGAGTTCTAATTTAAGAAAAAATAAGAAAAAAAGTCACACATGTATTGATTTATTTGCTAACTTTGCACAGAGATTAACGTGCGTGACGTTTATTTGGGAGAATATATAACAAGTTAATATTAACTAATTTAATCGCTTTATGAAGTGCATTAAGACTTTATTGGTTGCAGCATTGGTCCTTGGCGGATCATCTGTTGCTATGGCTCAAGCCACTTACACAGATAAGGAAGGCAATGAGTACACATTCAAGAAGCATGCGTTCCTGGATCTGCAGGGGGGTGCTCAGTACACACTTGGCGAGGCTAAGTTTGGTGATCTGATTTCACCGAACGTACAGCTCGGCATTGGCTACCAGTTCAATCCTTGGTTCGGTGCCCGCATTGCTGCTAACGCTTGGCAGAGCAAGGGTGGCTACAATGGTGTTACGGAGTTGGGTAACGCCGTTCCCGCCAATGTCACTTACAAATGGAAGTATGTAGCTCCGGGCATCGACTTCATCTTCAACCTCAGCAACGCTTTCTGTGGTTGGAATCCCAACCGTGTGTTCAATCTGAGCGCTTTCATTGGTGGTGGTGCCAACATTGCTTGGGGTAATGACCGTGCCAATGAGCTTGCAAAGGCTTATGAGATGCGTTATATCTGGGACGGCACAAAGGTTCGTCCGGTTGGTCGTGGCGGCGTAGAGCTGAACTTCCGTGTCAGCAAGGCTGTCAGCATCATGGTTGAAGGCAATGCCAACATCTTGACAGATAAATATAACTCTAAGAAAGCCGGTAACCCCGACTGGTATTTCAATGCCCTCGCTGGCCTGCGCATCAACTTGGGTAAGAGCTACACAAAGAAGGCTCCGGAGCCAGCACCTGCACCGGAACCACAGCAGGAAGAGTATGTTGAGCCTACACCGGCTCCGGCACCTGCTCCAGAGAAGATCGAGCCGCTGCGTCGCGATGTATTCTTCACCATCAACAAGACTGCTGTTACTACACAGGAGCAGACGAAGGTTGACGAGATCGTGGCTTATCTGAACAAGTATCCTGAGGCTAAGGTGACCGTGACGGGTTATGCTGATGCTGGCACAGGAAATGATAATATCAATGATCGTTTGGCTGCTAAGCGTGCTGCCACAGTGGTAGAAGCTCTGAAGAAGGCAGGCATCGCTGAAAGCCGTATCACAAGTGACAGCAAGGGTGCACGTGTTCAGCCGTTCTCCGAGAACGATAAGAACCGTGTCTCTATCATGGTTGCTGAGCCGTAAACATACAGACCTCTTCCCCCCTTACCCTGTAAGGAGAGGAAGTTATACCCAAGACGTTAAAACAACGCTAAACCCCGGTTTGCTACCGCGCAAGCCGGGGTTCTTTTTTTGTTCTCCTCGTTCTTCCTTCCTCGTTCTTTCCTCCTCGTTCTTCCCTCTTCGTTTATCCCTCCTCGTTCTTTCCTCTTCGTTTTTCCCCTCTTCGCTCTTTTCTTTAGTTCTGTGCCGTGCCGTTTACGGCACGGTCTTCTGCTCTCTTCAGCTCTATCGTCAGCACCTTTTTTGTGCTTCCTGCTATCTTGAACCGTTCGTCTACAGTCCTTCCTACGAGCCACATGATCAGCCCGTTGCTGTTGGTGACAACGAGCTGCTGATGACGCTCCAACGGTTCAACCTTTCTGTCTTTTAAGTAGTCGCTGACGAGCTTCGACCCGTTCATGCCGAAAGGGACGAAGCGGTCGCCGGCCAGAGCAGGTCTTAAGGTAAGCGGAAACGTGGCTGTATCTGCGTCCAAAGTGGCGATATTGCGCTCTTTGGAAGGCTGTGGAGGGATTGCCTCTGCGATTGTAACGCGAAAATTGCCATTGTGGAAGCTGTAGAGCCCTTCTTCCGGAATGCGCAGGGTAGGTAAGGGCGTTTCCCATGCCGCACGGGCATAAAAGAACAAGGTGTTATTGCTGATGACGGCCACAGTCTGTTGGCTGGTCCAGATTCTTCCGCCTTCAGTTGACGATAGCATCTCTGTAGCCTGCTTCCTATTGAACCCGTGGTCTGAGACAAGAGACCATAGTAGAAGGCGTGGACTGGCATAGCTCCGTATCATTTTCAAGGAATAAGCCTTTCCGGAACGCGTGGCCATGGCACATCGTTGTCTGGCATCTTCGAGGCTTTGCTTCACTACTTCCGCTACGTCACCGAGGTTGTCGGCCATGCGAAGGATATTCTGCTTGGCGGCAGGTGTCACCTTCTCCAACATCGGTATGACATCGAGCCGTAGCTTGTTGCGTTGCGCGTCATCCTCTAAGTTCGTGCTGTCGGTCACATAGTCTTGCCCGATAGCGTCGAGATACTGAAGAATCTCGTTTCTCGAAACACCCAACAACGGTCTCAGGAAAATGCCGTTCTTGCGTTGCATTCCTAAGAGCCCTTTAAGGCCAGTGCCACGAAGCATATTGAGCAGGATTGTCTCTACCTGGTCATCACTGTGGTGGGCGATGCAGACCCCTTCGGCACCTGTGTCTTGAGCGAGTTGGGTGAACCAGCGATAGCGCAGCTCGCGTGCCGCCATCTCGATGGAGATGCCACGCAGTTGCGCGAACTCCTTCGTGTCGAAATGCACGAGATGTAGCTTTACGCCTAACTTCTCGCACAGATTCTTGCAGAACGCCTCGTCGCGGTCGCTTTCTGCACCGCGCAAATGGAAGTTGCAATGTGCAGCCTCCACGTTATAGCCTTCGTCAAGTATCATCCGCAGCAGGGCAACACTGTCGGGGCCGCCGCTGAGAGCAAGGATAAGGCAGGAGGACCTGCTCTTGTCAGATGGAAGAAGCAACTTCTTGATCATACTGCAAGGGTATCGGTTTCTCCCTCCTTCTTAGGGGAAGGCTGAGGCGGAGTCTCCAACACGCCGTCCTTCATGTGTATCGTTCTGTCAGTGAGTTGGGCGAGGTTCTCGTCGTGGGTGACGATGACAAAGGTCTGACCGAACTTATCACGCAGGTCGAAGAAGAGTTGATGGAGCTCAGCCTTATTCTTCGAGTCAAGGCTGCCCGACGGCTCATCGGCGAGAACCACTGCGGGGTTGTTGACCAGGGCGCGCGCCACGGCAACACGTTGCTTCTCACCGCCCGACAGCTCATTGGGCTTGTGGGATGCACGGTCGGAGAGCCCCATAAAGTTGAGCAACTCTTCTGCACGCTCGCGCGCTTCCTTGCGCCCCTTGCCGGCGATGAAAGCGGGGATCATGATGTTCTCTAAGGCTGTGAACTCCGGGAGAAGCTGATGAAACTGGAATACAAAGCCAATGTGCTGGTTTCGGAAGTCGGCAAGTTTCTTTTCCGACAGTCCGCTTACGTCTACACCGTCCACGGTGACTGTCCCGCTGTCCGGCTTATCGAGTGTGCCGATGATCTGCAGCAGGGTCGTTTTGCCGGCTCCTGAAGGGCCGACGATGCTCACCACTTCACCTTTATCGATGTGCAGGTCGATACCCTTGAGAACCTGCAGCTTTCCGAATGATTTTGTTATTCCCTGAATGTCTATCATTTCTAAATCGTGTTTAATCTTTATTGTCTTATCCTTCCAATCAACCTATGCAGCCATTTAGCCACGCTGTCATAGGCCGACATTTCCTCCGTGTGCTGCGATTGTGCGAACGTCATCGTCTGCTTGTCGTCGCCGTATTGGTCGGGGAAAATGATCATGAGGTTTTTGCCTTTAAAATATTTTGTCAGCTCTTCTGGCAGTCGTTCCATGGCTGACTTGTACGAAACCGTGCCTTTACGAGCTGTCACTACGACGAAGAGATGGTCGTCGGCAATGGTTGTCGCCACATGGGGCAACTCGTTCCAGTGAGGCATCTCTACACACGTGAAGCGGAGGTTGGGGTGCCGGTTCGTGACAAATTGATTGATCATCTGCAGCGTGTCCAACCGGCCGTTAAATTGGATCTTACAGTCGAGGTTCACGGCGATGCGTGACAGGCGCTCCATCCATCGGTAGAACCCCGGCTCATATTGCGCGCGGGAGGGAACGGCCACGACAATCCTCCGAAGGGTGGCTAACGGATGGTAGAGCCTGGCCATGATGATCTGACGGTTGAGGCCGTTGAAGAGACTTTGATGGAATTGTCCCCAGAACTTCGGCGACACGTTCTCGTGCATGTGCATGCCGATGAGGATCTCCGAGGCCTGAAACTCCTTGAAGGCGTGCTTGATGCCGTTGGCTATGTTGGCGGCTACACGCACCTGCGTGTCGACCTTCACGTCGGAGCCTGCCGCATAGGTCTGTATCTGTTCCAAGAGACGCTGCCCGTCTTTCTGGTTGCGTTGCATGTTGACATCGTCGTAGACCACATTGATGGCCACGAGCGACCGGTTCAGTTTGGGGTTACGTGCCATGATGGCAAGACTGATCAACCGGTCAGCATACTCTTTGTATTTCACGGGCACAAGGATGCGCTCGTCATCATCGGGGATGTCTTCTGAAGGCAGCTCATGCTCGCGCAAGACCGTGGCGCGCGCGGCCCACTCGGTGACGAGTGAGGAGATGATACACGTGAAGAGGATCATGATGACGATGCCGTTGAGCATACCTTCGTCGACCAGGGGCGTGCCGTCCTGGGTTTTGAGGTTCATGCCGACCATCACCATGGCAATGGCACCGGCGGCATGGGCAGAGGTCAGGCCGAACATCAGGTGCCCTGCAAGGGTGGGGAGCCGGAAGAAGAAAGCGGCGATATAAGCAGCAAGGGCTTTGCCCAAGGTGCCGAAGAAGACGATGCAGGCCACGACAAACAGAATGCCGCCACCTTGGAAGAGCAGGCGCACATTGATGAGCATGCCCACACCAATCAGGAAATAAGGGATGAAGATGGCGTTGCCGGTAAACTCGATGCGGTTCATCAAGGGTGACCGCTGCGGGATATACCGGTTCATCACCAGTCCGGCAAGGAAGGCTCCGAAGATGCCTTCCAACCCGACAAGCTCTCCTAAGGCCGCACAGAGGAAGAGCACTGCCATGACAAAGATAAACTGCATCACGGCATCACTGTAGCTACGCAGAAACCAACGAGTGAGCCGGGGAATGATGAAGAGTGTCAGGCCGACATAGACAGCAGCTTTCCCGATGAACCACAGCCAGAACAGCACGTCGCTCTTGCCTTGATACGAGGCTACGACAGCAGCGAGCACGACGAGGGCGAGGAAGAGGCTCGTCATCGTAGAGCCTACCGACAGTGTCACACTCTTCTGTTGCTGCAGGCCGTAGCGTGAGACGATGGGGTAGGCGACAAGGGTGTTCGAGGCCATCACGCAGCCTAACAGCAAGGCAGCGAGGGGCGTGTAGGCGAGAATATGAAGCCCCATGACCCAGGTAAGACAAAACGGGATGCCGAAGGTCAGAAGCCCGAAGATCAGCGTGCGCCATTTGTTTCGCATCAATCCCTCCATGTCCATTTCCAGGGAGGCGAGGAACATGATATAGTAGAGACCCACGCGGCCGAAGAGCTCGAAGCTCGAGTCGCGAACGAGGATGTTCAGCCCATATTTCCCCACAAGCACACCGGCAAGCACCATGCCGATAAGATGCGGGATGCGAAGCTTGCCCATAATGATTGGGGCAAGGAGGATGATCAACAGCACCACGAAGAACACCAGCGTGGGGTCTGTGATGGGAAAATATGACGCAAATATCGACATCTGACGACCTTTTCTGTTAGTTAAGCAGTTTTCTTTCCTATTTTTGTGGCAAAGTTACGCATAATTTCGCTGAATTGTTGTAATTTTGCCATATTGTTTGATGATTACATTTCAAATTATATCATTATGAGAGTTGCTATTGTAGGCGCAAGCGGTGCGGTAGGGCAGGAGTTCCTGCGTATCCTTGCTCAGAGAGAGTTCCCAATCGATGACCTTCTGCTCTTCGGCTCGAAGCGCAGTGCCGGCCGTCAGTATACGTTCCGTGGCAAGGCTTACACGGTGAAGGAGTTGCAGCACAACGACGACTTCAAGGATGTGGACATCGCCTTCGTCTCTGCGGGTGGCGGCACATCGGCCGAGTTTGCTGAGACGATCACAAAATATGGCGCCGTGATGATTGACAACAGTTCGCAGTGGCGCATGGATCCCGAGGTGCCGCTCGTGGTGCCGGAGATCAACCCTGAGGATGCGCTCAACCGCCCCAAAGGCATCATCGCCAACCCTAACTGTACCACGATTATGATGGTTGTCGTGCTCAATCCTATTGACAAACTGAGCCATATCAAGAAGATTCATATCGCTTCTTACCAGAGCGCTTCCGGTGCCGGCGCGGCAGCCATGAAAGAACTCGAACAGCAGTATAAAGAGATGGTTGAGACAGGTCATGTCAGCACCATCAACAAGTTCCCGCATCAGCTCGCTTATAATGTCATTCCGCAGATCGATAAGATGACGCCCAACGACTACACGAAGGAAGAGATGAAGATGTTCAACGAGACGCGTAAGATCATGCACTCGGATGTCCGTACGTCGGCTACCTGTGTGCGTGTCTCTTCGCTCCGTTCTCACTCTGAGAGCGTGTGGTTCGAGACGGAGAAGCCGTTGGAGATTAAGGATATCCAGGAAGCGTTGAAGAACGCGCCGGGCGTGACGCTCGTCCAGGATCCCACTGACCAGTATGTCTACCCCATGCCGTTGGAGAGCGCTGGGAAGGACGATGTTTATGTCGGCCGCGTGCGTAAGGACCTCGCTGAGGATAACAGCTACACACTGTGGCTCACGGGAGACCAGATCCGTAAGGGTGCGGCGCTCAATGCCGTGCAGATTGCTGAGTACCTCATCAAGGTAGGAAACGTGAAGTAAAATATTGTTGTCCTCATTGTCTGGCTAACATCTGTGCCATGTCGTTAAGTTCAAGACATTGGCTGCGGGTGATGTTCCGTCGCTCGTTATGATGTTCCCAGGGCGCGAGAATAAGAAGTTTGCCGGCGGCACACAGTGCAAAACGTGTGCCGCCGGGTTTGGCTAAACTGGTGAGCCCATTCTCTTGAAGGAAGACGACCGGGAAACTGCCGTCTACAAGGGCCCGCATGATGGTTTTCTGTTTCTTTTTCTCTATATCTTCTGTCGTCATGCTTCGTGAACATCGGAGTGCAATCTTTTCAGGATAGTCAAGGAGGAACCGGTTACCCACGGCAGAGAAGCTAAGGTTGCCATATCTAAGGTCTCTTTGTACTTTGAAAAGTTCCGGATGCTCACGTTTCATGAGAAGACGATAGGGGTTGGTATATAAGTATTTCTTCCAACGTTCATATTGGCCGTCCTGAAATAGGATGCGGTCATTATAACCTTTAGCCCAAAGGAGCTGGCTGCGTTCATACTGTTTTGGGGTAAGGCTTTTATTGAAAGCCGGTTGCTCCTCGTGCAGGATGAGCTTTCTGAACGCTTTGTTGCATCCTACCTTGAAACCATTGATGACTTTTCCCAAAGGACGGGTGAGCTCCTCTTTGACGAAAAGGATACCATGAAGATGGTCAGGCATCATCTGTAGCATGACGACCTCAATTTCCGGATGATGAGTATGAATATCGAACCAGCAGTGCCCGACAGCCCGACCGAGCGGAGAGAGCGCTATATGTGGAAAGTCCTCTGATCCCCAAGGTGCATTCGTAGAGCCTACAATCTGTCCGAACCAAGGGGTTCTGTTGGCGGTAGTCATCGTGATCATGTACATGCGACGGGACCGATAGTCATTGCCGGAGCAGCGCCTGAGCATAGAAGGCTTTTTCTCTCCAGCGAAAGGATTGTTGGATCTGTCTGTGTGATCGGTCATAGGTAAATAGCTCTTAATGGTTGATGTTTTTGTCGTTGGTGGGTGGCTTGAAGAGGGTGGAGCCGCTTGTTGGGGCAGTTTCTATGAAACTGCTTACTCAACAATTGCTTCGAAAGGCTTTCCACAGCTTTCGAGCGCTGTTCCTTTGTTTTGAGCGCCGTTTCCTTGTTTTTGAACGCCTTTCCTTTGTTTTCGAGCGCCGTTCCTCCAATTGTTGTGTAAGCACTTACATAGTAAGTGCCCCGTAAGTGCCTCTTAAGTGCCCCGTAAGTGCCTCTTAAGTGCCTCCTCCCTTTTTGTCCGGCCAGTGTTGCCCTGAGGCAAGCATTGGCCGGGCTTTATCATGTTTCGCGGCTGTGTCCAGCCGGAGCGTTTACCAGATATGTGCGCGCTTGTTCTTCGGCACGAACATCTTGTCGCCCTTCTTCACATTGAAGGCGGTGTACCAGGCGTCGATCATCGGCAGGGCGCCATTGACGCGGGCGTAGTTGGGAGAGTGGACATCGACGGTGAGGAGATACTTGACGACCTCATCCGTCATGTTCGAAGCCCACACGCGGCCCCAGGCG
>ONBC01000047.1 GCA_900315955.1 uncultured Prevotella sp. | reverse complement strand
CATGCAAAGGAGAGTGGCGGCACTGGCCGTCATACCCACGATGTACATGTTGCACTGGCCATGAGCCGCTATCAACTCACCGATGGTCATTCCTTGATCTAGGAGACCGCCCGGAGAACTGACGAGGATGTTGACTTCCTTGTCCTTGTGGCCGTCGAGGAAATCCTTCACCATGTCGGCAGTAGTGCCTCTCTCACCGGTCCACCAGTCATACTCCTCGCCGATGACACCGGTTATATAGTAATCGTATTTCATAAACAGATTGCTTCTATTTATTGTTTTCCACAAAGTTACAAGCGAGGTGTAATTACAGAAAATACGACTTACCCAATTATTTCCATCAAGCCATGTCGCGATTTCCACGTGACAGTGACACTCATCAGTGTGGTGCCTGTTGGCTTATCGGGATATGGGTTGCTCTCCTTGATGACTGGGAAGGGGCGCTCGCCGGTGCCTACCAGATACTTCTTCCCATCGATGGCCGTCATCCGGAAGGCCTTGCGCCGCCATGCCTGTGGTGCCTTTGTCTTCACCTTATAAGTAATGGTGGTCGTCCATATGAGCTCGTTGTTTTCGTAGCTGCTCTCATCAGACACCTGTATGTTCCCGACAGTGTTAATTTCTTCAAAATTAACATTCGCGGTCAGAAAACATTTCTGCTCTGAAAAAATGCCGGCATTGAAGAGCTCGCTACAGTCACACTCCTCAATTTTAATCAAATTCTGGATCATAGACTTATTACTTGTAAATTATACAATTTATCGATTCTTTTCTTATCTCTGCCTATCACGGGGTATCACGCGCTATCTCTGCCTAACAAAAATAAGGTATTTTTGTGGATGGCAAATTGCTTTTTATTTAACGTTTATTCACCCGCTTTCTGCGGTTCATGCCGATATCCTCATGTTTATAGCCTCTACTGATGTTCACCCCGCATTTTCGGTAGGCATCTTTTATGCGCGTGTATTTTTGTATGATGTTGTGCTCTTGTTCGTAGCTGATTCCGTTTGTAGCCATCCAGTCACGAATGATGAGTGTGAGCGGTATGGCCCGGAACTGGATAGCGGACAGATCCTCAAACATCTGTTTGGTGAATATGTCGTTGATGGCTTCGGCAATGGCCTTCTTGCCTGGTGCCGTCAAATAGTTGTAATAATATGGATCCTTGCTTTGCGAATCCGGAATGCATATGGCAAGCTCACCTTCCTTTTTTGTCTCTACCTCTGCCCCCTCCGGACGCTTCTTCGTGAAGTAGCGGATGACGCTGTTGATATTCGATTGATTCGGAAAGGTGCATGGTTCACCGAAATGGTGTCTGCACCATTGACGTTCGTATTCCGGGAGCTTGATGTAGATCTGTATATTGCTCATGACTTTTAGTTTTTAATGGCAAATTTAGGGAAAATTCCGCATATATTCGGTATTTCTTCTGTTTTTATGTAGACTATTGAGAGTTATTATCGGTATGGAATAATTTTAATTGTCTGATTATCATAGCGTTAGCTGTTTTTTGCCGAAAAACGCGTTTTTAGGCATGAACGTGTTTTCTGGTCAGACACATCAGACACAAATTTCCACAAAGTTGTAACTCTCTGATTATCAACTATCTTTTGCCAAATTTCTTGTGTCTGAATTGTGTCTAATGTGTCTGATTTGTGTCTGAATCGTGTCTAAAGAGAGGTTTTGTGTCAGTTTGTGTCTGAATGTGTCTGAATGTGTCTGACACAAAAATAGGGGTGTGCAATATTTTTTATTTAGTATCTTATTGATTATTAGATATATATAATTTTGTGTCTGAATGTGTCTGACGTGTCGAAAAGCCGTTTTTGACTCTAATTTACGAAAAAAGGGTGCCGCACCTCACGGTGCAGCACCCTCATGCGTCAGCTTTTCAAACATTTATCTGGTTAATCTACCCCTTTAAAAAGGAGTGTCGTCGTCATCGACGCCTTCAGTTGTAGTTTCAAGGTTGAGACCGAATTTATCTTTCAGCGTATCGTAGTAGAAGCAGAACGGATGGTCTGTCTGCTCGATGTCAATCCACTTCCCCGCTGCTATTTCTTTTTTCTTGGTCACTCCGTCCGTGATGATCTTGAAACGCTCAGCCCCATACTTACTGCCAAGGAAGCCCGGAGATGTCTGCAGATAGAACCTGATGCTTCGCTCGTTCATGGCCTTGGAGTCAGTCAGCTTTGCGGCCCGCTTGTATTGCAGTATGATCTTCTTAGGTCTGATCATCAATATGGCCGTTGTCGTCGGGAACTTGCGGTCTTTGATAAGATTGGTAGACAAAGAGTCTATGTATTTGATCTTGTAGTCACTGCCCTCGTAGATATATCCAATCTCCTTCATATATTGGAAGACATCCCAGAACGTGCCCATCTCATTTGAAGCTGCGCACTCCTTGTTCTGTCTTACTATGCCGTCGATGGTGATGGTCTTCATCTCATTGTATGACCATGGCATATTGAGTTTATCACCGAGGACTTTATATGTGGCCAGTAATACCGACCAGTCGCGCCATATACGGTCTTCCACCTCATTGCTCTGCAGCCCGGCTGCAATATCACTGCTTACCTCGTTGTATGTCTGGTAGAACTCATTCTCGAATTCTGCTCTGTGGGATAGGATCTCGTTGGTCAGATGGCTCACGCCCATCTTCCGGATGACAGCGAGCTCATTGAACCTCTGCTTGGCTTCCCGGTCGTGTACTGTCGTGTCGAAAGTCAGATAGATGGTACGGCTGAAAAGCGCGATATCCACGGTCGGCATCTCCTGCCCTGAGAGGATCACGGCTGAGTCTACTGACGTTATCTCCCTCTTCTTATCGAGATCCATATTCATACGGCTACGGCCAGTACCATCGTAGAGCCCCTTGAGAAACTCTATCTTCACCGGGTCGATGTTGTTTTTGTACTCATCAATATGGACCAAGGCATCAGAACATTGGGCAATGGCATCGGCCAATGCAGCAATGGTGGCATTCTGAATGTTGAGCGGCGTATTGTTTTTGATGAAGAAGGACATCAGCGTGTGTCCGAGCTCAGACTTTCCGCTACCCTTCGGACCAAAGAGATTGAGGATAGGGAAGTTTTTGGTGTAGCTCACGATGATATCACGGAACAGCGTCGCAAAGAGGAACATCAGGCCAACTTTAGCATTGTCGCCAAATACCGTGGCCATCATCCTCGAATAGTCAGGCAGAGAAATGCTCGAGTGGTTGTCATCGAAGATGAAGAGCCGCTCGAACTTGAACATATCCTTGCGCTCTGTGTAGATTTTCGACATGGCTGGTAGATAGTAGTTGTCTGTACCTTTGATGTTGCCATTATCGTCATAGCGGTCGATACGGCAGATGCCATAGTCGTCGACTTTCATAAACTTGCCGTCCTTGAAGATACCATTACCCCAGACAAAGAATCCGGACTGGTTCCATCCCAGCTGCTTGATCTCTGTTGCCGTCTCGGTATTGTCATAGAGATAGTCGCCGAGTGCCGAGAGTTCCACAGGGCCGGCCTTCCATCGAAAGTTTCCCATTGATCCGACCCGCTCCCGAAAGTTCTGCAGAGAGTTCATCTCTGCCTCTTTCATCTCAACCAAGGCTTCCTCGTGGTTGACGTTGACAAGTTTGTAGATACGTTTCGAGTTATATGGGTCCTTGATGTGGAAGAGAGGCTTCATGGTGAAGTTGCTCCACTGGTCACCCTTGGACGAATAGCAGCAGTTGTGCTCCTCATAGAATCCATAGTTTTTTAGCAGGTCGATGTCGCCACGCTTACTGATGGCTTCTGCCTTCCTGCGTTCTCTGTCCTTGATGGCCTGTTTCTGCGCCGATCTCCAGATATTCTTGCCCCCATACTTATTGCCCAGCTTCTCGATGAGCGCATTCTGCGTGTACTCATCTTCTACCAGTATCACGAGTGAGCAGACATCTTTAATCTTCTCTGTCCGCTCTGTTGTATTGTCGTCCTTTTCCAGTACCTTCTCCGCATACCACACTGGGAAATCTTCCTCCTCGATCTCCTTAAGTGCAGCCTTGGATGTGATGGCAGAGTCAGCATCAGCCTTTACGCCCTTGCTCTTCTGCTTGATCTCTTTCACGGTGACGCGGAACCCGTTCTCCATGGCCGTCCTGCCGTTTTTCATCACAGCGGCGAAACCGGGGCCTATAGGATTGAGCGGTGTCTGGTCAGAGTCGGGGATCCAGCAGATCGTTGCATTGGCCGTATGGCCAAAGAGCTGTTTGAGCTTGGCAAAATGTTCCTGCGTCCATGCCGTTCCGAGGGCTGCGATGGTGTTATCAATGCCGAGTGACTGTAGCTTCATTGCATCAGGAGCTCCCTCGACGCAATAGACCTTTCCCTCACGGAGTGCTACCGTTCGTGCGATATCGAGTCCGAAGATCTCTGCGCCTTTATGAAACATGAAGGAGTCCTTGTTATTAAGGTACTTCATCATGCCAGGCTCTTCTACCATGGTCCGAGCGGTGAATGCTATCACACGTCCCCAGCGGTCTGTCACCGGTATCATGATGCGGTCACGGAAGAAGTCGATATAGTTGCCGCGCTTCGACATCTGTATCAGGCCGGCTTCTTCCATCAGTCTCAGATCATAACCCTTTGCCTTGGCAAACTGTACGAGAGTGTCCCATGAGTCCGGAGCATAACCAATCTCTTTAATCTCTGTGAAATCACGGTCTTCATCTTCTCGCTTGACGATTTTCTTGAGTTTGCCATGTCCTTCTGTCGTCTCGATACGGCTGTTCCATCGCTTATTGACATATGCCAATGCCGCTTTTGCTTTGGGGGTATCGACCTTTATCTGTTCTCTGTAGAACTTGGCGACGGCATCATAGATGATGTACATCGCTTCCTTCTTTTTGTGCTCCTTAATCTGCTCATCGGTATATTGTGTCTTATCTTCCTCGACCTCGATGTCATACTTCTTGGCCAAGAACCGGATGGCCTCCGGAAAGGTCATGCCCTCTTCCTGCATGATGAAATTTACAGGCGTTCCACCCTTGCCACAGACAAAGCAATGACAGATATTCTTGCTTGGAGAAATGATAAAGCTGGGATTGTGGTCGGAGTGGAACGGACACAATCCTTTATAGTTCACTCCGGATTTATTCAGCGGATGAACATATTCCGAAACCACATCGACGATGTTGGCCCGGTTGAGTACTTGTTCTATGGTTCTGTTGCTGATCATGATAAATGTTTGAAAGTCGCATGGCAAAATTAGCTGACTTTTTATCTGTTGCAAAATACGACAGATTTCCTTTAGCCTTCTCAATGAGTATTCTTCTCATATTGTAGGCTGTTACTTTCTTCGATGCCTTGATGATATATTTCCCGTCCTTCTTGCGATATAGCTTAATCATCATTATAACACCGAATCTCTTTACAAAGGCCTTCTTAATCTTTCTATACGTCATCTCCAATCGCTTTTGTAGTCGAGGCTTTTCACCCGCTTCATAAAAATGTTATTGGCTCTGAGGGTATAGGCTGCCTGGTCGCCTATGACGGCTACCTTTTGGACATCTATACCGCTTTCTTTCTGCCAGCATTGATTGTCAAGCTTCCATGCATGGCCTTCGCTGTCGAACACGACGATGTCACCATATACTCTCTCGCTGTATTCGGCGACGTTGTCGGCACAGATAAACATCCTTACCTCTCTGCCTTGCTCTAACTTCACCTCGAGCTTCTTCAACTGAAGTGAGTCAATGTACGGTTCAATTTCTGCAATCTTCATTTTTTTAGTTTAGTTATAGAATTAGTAATGTCTTTCAGATATATCCATCCTCTTATGTCTTGCCGCAATGCATAATCCTTCAAAACAATGCCCGTATCCAGGGAAGTTTCATAATTTGTCTAATTGATCAATTTGATGTTGTATCTATCTTTGAACAAATCAACCGCCCATTGCGGTACGTGCGGCTTGAAAAGCGCTCCGCCCTGTGAGCCTTCCCCCTCATGCGCTTTCTCGAAAGTCTCCAGCTCGCTTACATACTTCCTAAGCAATTCAGCAAAGTCAGCATTCGGTGTCCCTGCTCCATGAATATGGAACCGCTTGCAGATATAGTCGAGATCTGCGACGAAATTGGGATTAAGGACAAACGCCTCATTGTTTCCATGTGCATACGTGACTGCCATTATCCTTGCAGCCGTATCGGTACTGATGGCCGGAATGCCAGCCGAAAGGCAGGTGGCGTTCCATAACTCTTTTAATGTCTGCATTTCTTTACCTTTAGTTGTCCGTGTTTTCTGTACAAATCGTTGAACTCAGCATCACAGAGGATGGTATCATAGACCTGCTCGTAGGTGAAGTTAGGCATCTGTTCAGCAATCTGAGGAATAGTCAGGTCAGCATTAATCAATGAGATGGTTTTCTCGCGGTCAAGCGGTACGATGGAGTAGTCGCCCTCCTTGTAGGTAGGCTTTCTTTTTTCAGCGCGTCGCTCACTGTCATGCTTTGCCCAATCTGATTTGTAATCCCATTGGTCTGCATATCCCCATCTCTGCACAAGTCGGCTGACGGTATTCCTGTCGCAGCCTATTACCCTTGCTATCTGGCGGGGTCCCATCTGCCACTCAACCATCTGCTTGAGCTTGTCTTTCCATGCGCCATACTTCTGAGCTTCATCGCTGTTGGCCCGTCCAATGGGTCGTCCAAGGAGCACGCCCATCTTCATCCTCAGTCGCAAGCCTTCACGCGTACGCTGGCGTATCATCTGTCTCTCGATTTCGGCAGACAAGCCAAAGGCGAAAGCCAGCACCTTGGAACTTATGTCGTCGCCAAGCACGAACCTGTCCTTGACGGTGTAGATGACGCACTCACGCTCCATGCAGAAATGCAGAATGTCCATCACCATGTAGAGGTCACGGCCGAGCCTTGATATTTCCGAGCAGATGATTTTGTCTCCCTTCGTGACCAGCTTCAACAGAGGCCCGAGGTTTCGCTTATCGGGGTCTTTGCCTCCGCTCACGCCCTCGTCGGTGATATATTTGTCGATTTGCCACGAGTGCTCCTTGCAGAAGGACTCAACGCCCTGACGCTGAGAGTTGACGTCCTGCTCATCGGACGACACCCTTAAATATCCGTATATCATATTTTGTTCACTTTTATGTTCCAATCTCCATCAATCGGGAAGTAATAACTGCTTATGAACCACCCATAGGCATCATACATAAGCAATCCCTTGGTCTCCATGGGCTCCTCTTCCGGAGAATGAAAGTATTTGTCTAAAGCGCCCTCTGCCTGTCTACTCATAACATCGCCGCTGCTATCTTCATCAGGTCTTTGGACGAGCACAGCTTGAGTTTGTGAGTCACGTTTTGGATTGCATTCTTGATGCTCGACTGACTGGCTCCTGTCTCTTTCTCAATTTCCTTATAGGTCTGTCCCTCTGCCCGCATCTTCAGTATCTTCTGCTCGCGCTTGGTCATGCCGTAGAGCTGTGGATGGCAGACAATGCCACAGAACGGACAATCCTTGCGGATGGGACAACTCACGTCCTCGAGATGCAACACTCCCTCGTCAACATCGTATTTCAGTGTGTCCATCTTGCCCATGTTGCAGGAGATGAAGCGGCACACACACTTGAACTTAAAGTAACCAGGATTATGCTCGCTGCCCTTGTAGTTCAGGCACAGTGCCTTCCATGCCGATGGATATTGTCTCTTGATGAGCTCGGCCATCATGTCGATGAATTCTCTGTCCTCTACTTTCAGGACGGAGACAGGACGGAGACAGTTTCTCCTTCCACTACAGCCACTCTTCCATCAGGTAGAGTCGCAAACTCGATTTTTCTCCCGATCGCTTTCATAGGCATATATATTATTAACTGTTGATGATATCTTCAACAAACTTCAGCTCGTACCCCTTCCATGTATTCGCATAGATTTTACGCCGAACGTTAGGGGTCGACATCTCCAATGCTTCGGCTATTCTCGTGACGAATTGGTCTTTCTTACCAAAAGGCAGATTCTTATAGTAAGAAGAAATTCCATCCGCATCGATTTTCCTACGATTAATCATTCTTTATTTCAATATTAATTATTAAATTTGTGAGCAAAGTTAGTAAAATATGTAGTATGTTCCAAATATATGCGGTATTTATTTCTGCTTTGGTGCGTACTTTAACTCATTTTAAGTAATACGCTATGTATAAAGGTTCACGCTTACGGGAATTGACCAAGAATGAGAGAGGCCTGGGCGCCAAACTCTCAAGAGAAATGTTCTCCAAGAACAAAGGTATTGAACGTTATTATAAAGACGGTGTAAACCTTACCATTGACAAACTCGAGAAGATTGCAATTGGTACGGGAAAGTCGGTAGAGTATTTCCTTGATTACCAACGCCCTTCTCAGTCGACATCCAGCATCAATCCACATGTCTATGGGGACAACAATATTGTGAATTCCCCTAACGCAAATGATGCGTTACAAAAGATTGAGCACTTAAACAAAGTAATCAAGCTCCAGGAAGAAATCATTCAGTCTGATAAAGAGCTAATAGCCTCTAAAGATGTGATCATTTCTACACTCAAAGAGCGGATTAATGACCATATCAAGCTCATGAAAGAGATGCATTCGGACAAATAAGGGACACTAATTATGCGGAATATTCTTCACCTATGTGTCGTAATCCGCATATTTTCAGACTAATACCTCATTTATTCAACTTTTTATTCTCGGACAGATGTGGGACAGTAGATCATCCGCTTTACACTCTCTGTAAATCATAACTTATTGATTCTCAGAGCTATGTATCCATTTTTGAAAATCCTGCCTCCGCAACTAAAATGCCCGTAAAGTCTTATAATCAAAGGACTTACGGGCATTGCCGTTAGTAGCGGGACAAAAATGGGACAGTAATATGGATGGCATTGGCTGCATCTGTGCAGACAATGTTAAAAAAATGTGCTCCATAAAAAAAGAACTTTTATCTAATAATAAGATTCTCGGTTTTACCTTTCCGAAGCTGCATAAGGGGAAGGTATCTTATGTAGACTTCTTTTTCTACGATTCTCTCAGCGATTCTATGCGTAGAAAAAAGTACATGCTTGGAAGGTTTACGTCCAAGCGTGAACGTGACACGATGGCTGCTATTCTCATCAGTAATCTTGTTGAAAAGCTTAAAAAAGGCTGGAATCCTTTTGCCTCCACTATCATTACTCGGCCACAGGCTTCTTTCTCTGATGTCTTACAAAAATATGAGGACTATACCTTCTCTGCTGAGGAGAAAAATATCCTTAAGCATAAAACGGCTGTGGATTATCGTAGCCGGCTCAAGCAGCTTCGGATCTATCTCAAAGAGGCGGATGTGAAAATCCAGTTCGTCTATCAGTTTGACAAAGCTTTCGTGATCGACTTCCTCGACTATCTCATTCTCGACAAGGACGTGTCTGCCAAGACGCGCAACAACTACCGCACTTGGCTGTCCACTGTCGCCACATGGCTAAAGGACAGGCAGTATATTGAAAATAATTTTGTCGAAGAAATACACATGTTGAAGGAAGATGACAAGAAGCGTGACCCTATCCCACAGAAGGCTTTCTATCTCGCCTGCATGATGGAGTATTATTGTTTCATCCGCCCTGATGAGCTGCGCTATGTGAAGATTGGGGATATTAGCATCAAGGATCAGACGGTCTATGTCCACCCAGAGTTCGCCAAGAACCGCAAGGGTCAGTATGTCGCCCTCAATGACCAGGTGATAAAGATCATGCTTGACCAGCGTGTCTTTGACCATCCTTCCCACCACTATCTGATATCCCGCGACCTCACTCCCGGACCTGAGCAGTCCTACATCAACCAATATAGATATGAGTGGTCGAAAGTTCGCAAAGCTTTGGGCTGGCCTATGTCCTATCAGTTCTACAGTCTTAAAGACTCCGGAATACGTGACCTTGCCAATGCCGAAGGGATTGTTATGGCCAGAGACCAGGCGCGGCATACCGATGTCAGCGTCACCAATAAATATCTGAAGAATACCCGTTATGCACATGACGAGACCAAGCACTTTAAAGGGGAGCTATGATCACTCACCGCTCCCCGACGAAATTACATATAATCAATATAAAGTAGTACGTAGAATCTAAATCTCGTAGAAGTATCCCGTCTTCTCTTTCTCAACGCCGTCGTCCCTGACGTTCATCTCTATCTTGCTGCAGATGTACTTCTTGTTATGGAACATATACAGATTGGTAGGATCCGGGATTTCGTCAGTCACGAACTTGATGTTCACCAGATTCTTTGGATCTATGTTCATGGACTGAAATCTGCTTTGAGTCTTTTCACTTCTGCCGTTTCCGAATGTTCTGCCTATCGTGGCCGGTGTGCTCTCCAAGGCCAGACTACCCTTTTCGGACGCAATCGTATAAGAAGGATAACAACGGAAATCCGTGTACACAACAGGAACACGATAGTTCAAATCTTCATTTTCAAGTCTGTTTGTCGCAGCCACAGCCTTATGTGCTTTGATATTGACTACACAATTTGCTTGGAAAGCCACTGCCATACTTGACTCATCTGTACTCTCCTCATCTTTGGTAGTCGCTGAGCCTTCCATGGCATCCTGTACTGTATAGTAGTATTCACCGTTGTCATCTTCCTGCATGTTTTCCAGTGACGCCTGCTTCTCGTTCGTGACCGACGGCATGACCATCCATGCTATCTGTCCCGTGAAAAGTCCTGCCCATGGTGCTTTCTTCTCATCGTCATTAAGATTCTTATGTTGAATCATAGCCGCCGGACAGATAGCTATTTCCTCTTTGTTGTCGCTGTTGATATCACGGATAACAGGATTGAAGAATCCACATTGTGTCAGTTGCCATGTCAGGTTCTCATTCTCAGGATTGCCGTCGGCCGGCAACTCAGCATAGATATAATAGTTGTCTCCGGTTTTGAAGATCGTCGTACGTTGCTCTTTTATCGTCATGTTAGCGATGGCGTCGAGCATCTCCTTGCGCGTTCCAAATTCAATCGTCTTGTATTCTTCCAATACTTCTTGCGAAATACATTCTCTGAAATCTCTATCCGAGGCATCATCGAAGGCATAAGCGACGTTTGATGTTACCAGGTTCTCAAGGCTTCCTTCTTCATCATGCTCTACAGTGAAGTCATCTTCGGCCTCGTATGTGGCGAGTCCGTTGGCCAGCAATTCGTTAGTAGCTTTAATCCTTACTGTCCTCGATGTTTCATCAAATATGAACGATGCGTTGAAGAGCTTGCGGAACTCATCCAGGAACTTATACACCGTCCAGTGGGGCAGGGCATCCTTGATCTTGCCGGTCCTGCAAGCAGAAACGATTACGAGGCGGTTCCACGGATCCTTGTCAAGCGCATTCTCCGCTATTTTGTACCCCTCATATTCCATCACCTTCCGGAGAATGTAGAACAAATATGGCATGGGCGCAAGATTGTACATAAAATAGAAAGTGCCTTTCTCCTTGTGTCCGTTTACCTTCATATCGCCTTTAAATGTTCCCACTCTGTTGGCCAGAATGGAATTACTCTCATCATGTATAGTAGAAAAGACGGCCACACCTTTCTGCCCGACAATATTGGAACTGCTTAAATCAATGTGAAGAGCATAGTTTTTCAACTTCGAGAGTTTATAAGGTGGCTTGAATCCAAAGCGTTGGAGCATGGCTGTGTCAAGTCCGGAGTCCAATACAATCTCGGGATAGTCAATCTCATCGATATATTGCTTCTCGAATTTTGAGTTGTATTTTACCCTGCTTTTCCCCGCGCTGATCTGCAATTTCACTTCTTCCTTATTGATGGCGGTGACGATACCCTTGCCGCTCATCACGAGTCTGTTGGCAGCATACAGGCGGCACTCCTCGAAATCCGCGATCTTCTTGCGCACGTCGAGGCGCTGCACGTTGCCGAATACCTCCCGGTTCGCGGCAATGGCCAGAGGAAACGTGATGTCGTAGGTGTAGGACCCTGACGACTTCACGTATTCGTTCTCCATGGTAATCTTTATATTCTGCGTGGTAAGGGGATAGGCCTTCTTGCCATTGAGTGTACATACTATCATAGCGTATCTTATTTATTGTTTTGCAGATGGTTCCAGTGTCTCTCCGCTCTTTTGAATTTCTCCATCGACACGTCAATGCCGTCATCGATGGCAGCCCCGAGTTTTTCGAGGGTCTCGTTTGCCTTTTGTAGCGTCCCTGCGATGTCGCTGTTGTCAGTCGTGACGTTGACCTGCGGAGCATATGCGATGGCAGCGCTGCCCCCATTGCCCAACGAACGAGTCACATCATCTGCTGTTAATGACGCAACGCGATTATTTTTCTGCGCTTCGTCGATGAGCGAGAAGACAGGACGGAGTTTGCTGTTGTTCACCGCCTCGTGGTTAGCCACGAACTCACCTTCATGCACGACGCCGGCCTTCTTATGGTAGTCCTTGCCGCCTGTGAATCCGCCGACATAATAGCCGGCTTCCTCTGCCTGGTGCTGTTTCTTGATGGTGGCGATCTGCATCATGCCGGCAGCGGTGGCCATGGCAGCTGCTACGGGTCCGAGCCACACGTTTATCTTAGAACCTGACGCATAGGCATTGATGGCAGCGAGAGCCGTGGAGGCGAGCGCCTGGGCGATCTCTATCTTCATGGCTTTCTTGTTGGCTTTCGTCTTGACCTTGGCCAGCTCCTTATCCCGCTTCTTTTCGAGGCGTTCCTTCTTCTTCGAGTTGTTCCCCGCCGCGTCTATCTGCTTTTGATAGTTGGCCGAGATCTTTGCCGTCTCCAAGTCGCTGCACGCCTGAGCGTAGGACGAAGCCGTGCCCATGAGATTGCTGATGCCACTAAAGGCTGCCTGTGCGGCGGCGATCATTTTATCCGCCGTTTCCTGACTGAGCTGCTTTTTTGCTTCCTGATACTGCGCGAAAGTAATCTCATCGTTATTATAGAGCTCCGTCAGCTTCTCATTGACTGTCTGCTGCTGTTTTACTGCGTCGAAAGCTGCGAATGTGGAGATAGCCGGATTATCATTGTTATATATGCTATTGTCATCGTCGACGTTAGCCCTACCCTTGGCTTTTTGCAGCGCGTCGGCACCTTGCTGGCGCAGAAACTTGTCAGAGTTCTGCTCAGCGCGCAGATCCTTATATTTATTCTTAATGTGCTCTATGATGGCATCATATTCCTCTTGTGTCATCTGCCCGGTCTCTTTCAGCACACCAAACATCCGCGTGATACCTTCCTTCTCGAGGATTTCCTGCTCGGCGAGGTTAGTCTTTCCCATCTCCTTGCGGTATTCCAGCAGCCGTTTTTCAAAGTCTTCCTGCATCTGCATCCTGTGCTCAGCCTCTTCCTTCGTGCGCTGCAGTTCCAGCCCGTGCCATTCTTTCGACCCCACGCTATAGAGCGCCTGCTGCTGTTGGATGTACCGTATCTTCTCCTGGAAGAGGTTCTCATCCAGCAGACGCTCGTTCTGATAGGCCATGGCATTTGTCTTGTCGTAATATTGCTTGCGAAAAGATTCCTCCCTCCGTAGATGGTCTAGCTCCATGTCCTGACGTTGGATATCATTGAGCTGTTCCTGATAATCCTGATCAGCTTTGGCACGCCCATCGAGCAGCTTCTTGTAATCATCTGAGTTTGCTCCATATATCACTTTCAGCTTGTCGTAGTAGGCGACAGCAGCATCATGCCTTGTCTTGATATAGGAAGAGTAAGCGATGTCACCTTTCGAGTAGGCTGTCATGGCGATAGCGAGCTGTTCGGAGTAGTTCGCCTTGACCTCGTCAACTTCTTTCTTTAAGGCCTCCTTGCGTGCCTTCTCAGCGGAACGCTGTCTTTGCCGCTGCTCACGCTCAGCTTTGGCAGCTGCTCTTGCGGCTGCTTTTGTCTTCTTTGGGTCTGTATATGTCGAAGTCCCGCCCTTGGGCTCCTTGATATCTGTATTCCCCGGAGAGTCCAGCAGATTAGAATTCTTTCTTACCTGCTTTTCCAACTCTTTGGAGATCGTCTCATTATTTTTTATGATTGTCTGCTCCTGGTTGATACGTGTCTTGTTCCAAGCCACCATCTCCTGCGCCTGCTTAATCTGCTCGTATTGCTTCTTGGTGATCTCTACGTCCGAGATAGTGCCATTCTTGTTTTGTCGTCTGATCCAATATTGTCCTCGGAATGTAGAACCCATGATCTGGTCGGTCTCATCATTGAAACCGTTGGCAGCCATCTGCTGCTGATAGAACTGCATATTGCCTTGGCGAGCCTTTAACATCGTCTGATGGTTCAGCGTACTGCTCTGCAAGGTTACTATCTTGTTAAAGGCAGCCTGTGCCCTTGCTGCTGCTATGAGGTTGTTGCAATAGGCTTGCAGCGCGGACACATTGTTGTTGATGAGCTTGCCTTCTCGTGTCAGCGTACCATGGTACGATGGCACCATCTTCTTCAACTGAGTGAGCGCCTTTTGCCGGTCTTCCAGCTTCAGGTTGTTGTCCTCGACGATGCGCTCCAATTGCTTCAGCTTTGTTATCTGCTCTGCTGTGTCTTCATTTGCCTGTTTGTCGATTTCCGCCATTATCTGCTTTTTCTGATTATACAGATTGGCAGCATTGGCAGCTGCTTTCTCCTCTTTGCTCAGGTTGCTGAAATATCCAATCAGGCTAACGATGCCGACGGCTACCGTTGCAAGTACCGAGGCCAACAATCCCCATGGATTGGCCTTGGTCACTGCATTAAGTTCCGTCTGCGCCACGGTCAGTGCCACGGTATCCTTCTGCAGAGCACCTACGGCCAGGGTATACAGTCCGATGGCAATGGTTTTGGCTTTGTTCCATGCCACCTCCGCCTTGTCGAGGATGGTCTTGCGTGCCTGCCATACGGTCATGATCTTCGTCCAGTTGGCCGCAATCTTCGTGGCCACAGAGTATGAGCCTATGACAATGGCCAGCTTTGCAATCATACCGATGTTATTCTTCAGCCATGGTACAATGACTGCGAGTGCGTGCACAAGTGCCGATGCCCCCGTGATGGTATATTTCACCACTGGCATGAGCTGCTCGCCGAGCTCTATGCTCAGGTCCTTGAAGTGTTTCTTTGCCTTGTCCAGCTGTGCCTGTGCGCTCTCGTTTGCACGGTTAAACTCATCCATCACCGACTTCCCGGATGCGTATGCCGCATTTGCCGTGTTCTCTGCGGTCACCACGTCACCGAGCTTATTGGCCAATACCGACAACACCTGCACGGCACGGCTTCCGCTAAGTCCCATCTCGTCGAACATAGGAGCGAGCTTATCAAATCCGCCCTTCCCCTTCATCGTGGCAAAGAACTGGAGCAGGGCTTGGTTGGCATCGGTCTTCAGCATGGTCGTGAACTTCTTCACGTCCACGCCTGCGAGCTGTGCGAATTTTGCCGGCTCCTTGAACATGGCCGTAATCAGCTGGTTGAGCGAAGTGGCCGACACCTCCACCTCCTGCATGTTCTGGTCGAGGACGGAACCGAAGCTCATAATCTGTGGTATTGTCATCCCTGCCTGTTTGGCCACGCCCGCCATACGGGCAGCGAACTCCACGAGATAACCGCCACTGGCTGACGACGACTGCGACAGCTCGTTGATGCACGAGCCTGTCATCAGCATAGCCTTGTTCAATCCATGTTTGTCATCCTCGCCAAAGGCCATGGCCATCTTACCTATCTGCGCCACGGCATCGTCACCGAGGTCATCGCCGAGGGCTACGTTGATCTTGTCGGCTGCGTCGACAAAGTCTTTTGCCCCTTTCTGCGAGCCGATACCGAGCCGGCCGGCGGCACCTGCCAGCTGGTTCAGCTGGTCCCGTCCAGTGCGTGTGTTTATCTTCTTGAACTCCTCGTTGAGAGCCACCACCTGGTCTTTCGCCATCCCCGTGTATTTCTGCACGTCCACCATTTGTTCGTCCATCTCGGCATAGTCCTGCACCGAGTTTCGGATGGTCATAGTGATGCCAGCGATACTTGCCGCCACACCCGCGAGTGCCGTCTGGTAGCGGTTGAGCTTATCAGCGATCTTGCCGAAGGCACTTGGCTGCTCCCTTGTTGCCTCGTTCATTCTCTGCATTTCGGTGCGGCAGGCCTTGACACGGTCGGCAAGTGCCTTGTATTCCTTTGAGTTCCGTGCCACGTTGCCAGAGCGCAGCTCTTTGTTGAGCGCACGCACCGTTTGGGATAGCTCTTTATAACTCGCCTGCGAGAGGTCTTTGACTGACGTCGAAAGCCCATTGATATACTTCTTCTGCTCCCTAATCTTCGAGGAAACGCTATCAATGTCCGTCTGCATGTCAGCGGCCAGCTGATGGTTCTTAGCAGAGGACGATGCATAAAGAGCCTTCTGCTGCTCCTTCAATCGCTTCTGCTGCTCCTCCAGCTTTTTCAACTCAGATTGAGCCTGACGTGAGTTCAGCTCAATCTCCGCACGAAATTTCTCCGTATTACCAGGCATAATTTATTTTATTTTTCTTGCTCTTTCAGATAATTTACAATAAGCCCAAATCAGCGCAACCGCCACGTCGCATATCCCAAGGAAAACCAGCACCTTCTCGTACCATGGCTCCTCCTTCTCGACATATACATTCTTTGGCACATACTGCGGGATGGAATCATGTACGATGCTGTCTTTCCGCATGATGAAGCGAACCGTTGAAGCGCTGCGTGTGTCCTGATCCTGTTTCACGAGCCATGCTTTATCCATTCTGCTGATACGCACGCCGTATCTTGCCATCATAGCAGAGTCAGCCTGCTGTATGATGGTTGTGTTGTTCGATACCACGCTATCCCTATGATATATTGTATCATGCTGAAGGATGGTGCGCTCGTGCACCTCCGGAACGATGACCTTCTTCGAGGGGCATGAGGAGAAGAGCAGCGCTATCAGTCCTATGAGGAACAGGCCGATGACCACTTTGTCATAAGCCTCCCATATATCAAAGTGAAATTTACTGCGCATATCTCCGGGCCTCCCACTCTCTACGTTTCACAAGTCCGTCGAGGACTTTGTTGTTACAATATATCCATCGCCGGAACTGAGTCTGTACCTCTGCCACCGGACGCCCCGCCTTGACGTATTTGAAGAGCGTAGAGCCCTTCAACCTACCGAGCCCGAGGTTAAAGGCGAAGTCAGCGAGGGCGTCGAACTGCCCTTGCGTCTTCACCTGTGGAACCGCTGACAGGAATTTCTCGATGGGAGCGAGGTCACTCAGCAGGTAGCGCTCCGCCTCACTCTTACTGATTCGGTCATATTGCCTCACGCCTTTGGTGTGGCCATAACCTATTGTCCACGTGTCATCACTTTTTTTGTACGCTGTCAGACTCAGGCCCTCGGCCTGTCTGACATGCTCCAGCAGCTGTTTTGATGCTTTCTTCATTGCCTTGTGTATTCAGATAAGATTTTAGATATGGAATTCTCTCGATGAACTCAAACCTCAGTACGTAATAGAGGAATGCGAAGATCATCCAGGGCGTAGAGCCTTTCTTGAAGATCTTCTTGCAGTTCTTGATGATATTCAGCCCATAGAAGTATATCACCACATAGGTCACATAACTCACGCACTGTAAAGCGCCTTGCTCTTGACTTTTGAATTTCCCTATTGCGTAGATGCATGTACAGAAGACGAAGAATACCGTCGCCTCTCCAATGCACCGAGCGGCTTTCTTAAACTCAAAATCCTCCTTATTTGCTATCATTCCGGATAGATAGCCAAAAATGAAGTTTGCAAAAAAAATCAAGAATAGGGAGCTCAGTTCTCCTTGTAGTGGGCGGAGATAAGCAATCACGGCAAGGAAGATGCTTATCATCGTGTTCTTAACTATGTCGTACATGGATTCGGTCATTATCTTCGTTTTTTACGCAAAGATAATGTAGGTGCTAAGTTCTTGAAAATACGCAATTATTCCTGAATAATTCCTCGTTTGATAGATTAAAATCCCCGACACGGATTCGTGCCGGGGATTTGTTTATGTGAATTTAAAGAAGGTCTGTCCTTTGGACGTCGCAAACTGTTGTATGACGGTCGGACATGGTAGATCCTCTTTCGTGAAGTCATTGATGGCCTGGTCGATAAGGATCTTTGACCCGGTGAAGGCGTAGTACTCTGCATCAACTGCTGTGTCACGTCCTTCAGCGTCTTTCTTCTTAACGCACACATAGACCTCTTCTCCAGTATCCTGGTCTGTGTATGTCTTTAAGATCTTCTTGAATCGGATGGTGAGTGCGTCTTTGGCTTCCTCCTTTACTACGTCCTGCATATTCCCTTCACCATCCTTAATTTTGGTCGTTACCTTTTCCTTCTCGATTTTACTTTTGACTACCTTATAATCAATTAACAAAATCTTGTTGCCGTAATTACCCCCCCCGTTTTTTCGCTTGCGTAATTACAGATTGAGGAGAATTTAACCTTGTCTTCAGCTGTTAATCCCTCAAAGGGAGCCTTCACCCGCCGCCGGCGGATGATCTTACCTAATGTCTTTTCCATTCCTAACGATTTGATGAGATGTATTGAGTTTACATGTTTGATATACCCTAATTGTGATGCGCATTTCCTCCTGATGCTTTCTTCATCGTATCCTTTCTTTTGAAGTAGATGCACTTTCCTTGCAAGTTTCTGTTTGTTGCGCTTGGCTACCAGCACTCTGTCATGATAGAATACATATCCGCATACCCTTATCCCCATCCATGTCGGACGGATATTATAGTCTTTATTGACTTCTATATGCCAATCACGTGACAAGTGCATGATACATAATTGTGTGATGATATGCAGCGCAGTCTTATCTTTGTGCCGGATAATGATATTGTCCACAAATCTTAAATAATGCGGTATGCCCTCATAGACATAGCCTCGGAATACATGTGACAAGTATTGGGGGCCTTTGCAGAGATCCGTATAGTCATCCGCTGTTGCAGTCGCTACTCTGCCTTCGATATATTTTGATGTCCAGAAATCGAGTTTTTCCTTATTCTCTCCGATGTCAAAGAATCTCATGGCCAGCCTATCAAAGCGTGCGAGATAAATCTGACCAAGAATTTGGCTCACCTTAATGCCAAGTGGTGTTCCTTGAGGATAACTGTCGATAACCTTGAAAAGATTTCTCCTGAGCTTCCCAGACTTCACTTTCCGCTCTATCTCTTTTTTGAGAATTCCATGGTCCATCCTTGGGAAATAATGATGAGCATCGAGCGGTACATAATACATATTTTCTTCCTGCTCTTCCTTGAATAGCTCATTCCGAAGTATCCTCACAAATGCGTGCGTACCGAGGCCTGGTTTTACGGCTGGAGCTCTGTATGTAGAGTAATCATACAGCTCCTTCTCGTAGGGCCTGATGGCAATGGCTTCTGCCACATGGTCCTCGATGGGTGCCTTGGCAAGGATTCGCTTTTTCTTCTCAAAAATGATTTTGCGCTTGTAGCCCTTTGGAGTCCATTCCTCGGATGATAAAGATTCAAGAATTGTCTGCAGATTCTTTTCAAGATTCTTATCAAATCTTTCCACATAGTCTCGGTGATGCTTTTGATACGAATATGTATCATAAGCAGCACGCGCATTCTCCATGTTCTCGACCTCGCTGACTTTATCTTTGATTCTTTTCATATTTACTGTAATGGACGGGATCTTGCGGGGTCTTTATTGTTCCGAAATTTCGGCGGGGTCTCGATGGTTTGATTGGAAGTCTGCAAATTCCTTCCGGCACGTATGAGGTTCGCGCTTCCGGCTACTTGTCTCAGTGTCATCTTTCGATATGTTTTCCCAATGGGGAAGGCTCGTCTCCTTTTAATAATTTGTTGAGGAACGCGGACCAGTTCACATTGGCATCACCGACACCATTGTTGCCATTGGCGTACATCGAGCCGGCATTGTCACCATTGTTACCGTTGCCCAACAATTTGACACCACGGAGGCCGCTCCAGGAGAGTCCACCTCTTCCGCAGAAATGCAGAAGTGGGTGCAAAGGTACAGCATAAATATCAGAATTCAAAATGATTCCTGCGGAATTTTGAGCAAAATAATCAAAATTCCTCAGGAATCAAAAAAAATCGACCGCTGCGCGGTACTATACGCCCTTGCAGGGCGGGGCGCTTCGCGCCGGGGTCCCTTGTTCTCTTGATCCCCGTTTCCTGCGCCTCCTTGCCCTCTCGTGCTCTAGTGTTCTTGTTTACTCCGCCAGCACTGGATTCGTGCTGAATGCCTCTGCCCACTCGCAGAGGAACGCGGACCAGCCCACAAGGGCATCACCGACACCACTGTTGCCAAGGGCGTACATCGAGCCGGCATCGCCACCATCGCTACCGTTGCCCAACAACGAGACACCACGGAGGCCGCTCTTAGATCCCGGATTATAATATCCGTCTCCAAAGTACGTTGACTGGCTTCCGCCATCTTCAGACGGCCAAAATGCAAGATGTGACATATTGTATGCCTTCGGGTATTTCCATCCTTCGTTATTATATGGTGCCCTGCTATGCAATACATGCCCATCTAACGAATTCAGATTGAAGAGAGTCTTGCCAACGCTATCATCTATATAGAGACTCTGACTGCCATCTTCGTTACAATTGATGAGCATGTTCTCGCTCATGCACCAGAGCGCTTTATAGTCGTTCTTCAATCCATAGAAGTTCGGAATGGCGCTATACTCTATGTCCTTGGCCGTACCATCTTTATTCGTCGTACTACCTTTGAACGATCCTACTTCCAGTGCATCTCCATCCTCCACAAGCGCATTAAGAGGCAGATAGCCATTATCCCACGGATAATATTCTGAGCATCCAAAGCCAGTTCCACCCTGGTGCAGTCCGTCCGTGGTCAGATTAGCATTGAAGTCGGTCTGTATACTTCTGTTATGGAAGATCAACCGCTTGAGCATACCTGTCACGAAGTTCATCACGCGCTCATTCGCAAACCACAGGTCACCATTCTTGTGCGCGGCAGTCTGCAAAGTAAGGATAGATTTATTAAAAACTGGAACTGTTGCCGTGCCTACGCTCTTCAAAGACTGCGTAGCGCTGTCATATACTGCGTAACCGGCAGCTGAGCGTGAGCCAACAGGAATATAGTAGTTCCAGAAGCCCTTACGCTTGCTGAAAGATATCGTCTCGTAGGTATAACCGGCAAGCTTGTAGTTTTGGTAATAGAACGGTTTGTCCCATCCCCACTGATAATGTCCCATAGTGCCATCGAGGGCTGCTGTCTCTCCAGTCTCCAGCAGCAGGTGCGTCTTGGGCGATAGCTTACGTCGTGAGTGGTCGTTCTGCACCAGATATCCACCGAGATTGAGCAGTGTAGGCAGTTGTCTGAGCATCGAAAGAGAGCCAACGACTTCCGTCTCTGTCTTTGCGTCCTTATATCGGATACCGCACCATTCTGCGCCGGCCTGGCTGACGGCGTCGCTCAGCAGCATACGGCTTGCCTTACCTGTCAGTGAGTCGTAGAGTTCCACATACTGCCCCGCGGTGTCCATACTCGCCAGGTCGAGGTCTCCGATCTGTTTCGCATTATCAAAAGCTTGTATAATAAGCTTCACTTTTGCTTCTTCATCTGTTGTTAATGCCATAATATATTGATTTATGAGTTATACGATTCTGATATTACCATTAGCCTTTCTGAGGGCGCCGGATGCAGATAGCCGCATATAAGGCTGTCTTACTGTAATCTTGATCTTTACATAGAGAGCTGTGTTGTTCGGCGGAATTACATAGAACCAAGTGTCTCCGTCCCCGTTGATGGTCAGTCTTCCTCCCGGGTCCACATCCATAGCGTTGCCACGCGCCCTTTGGAAAATCACGTTCTGCGGGTAGTAGGCTGGTACCAACCTCGCATTGATACTTTGCGGCACTTTGTTACGGATGGAAATATCTGCCGGATAATCGACATACATCTCCTCCGGCTTAAGCACCTCCTTAGCCGCAATTTTCTTGGCAAGAGCTTCCATCTCCGCTATTCTCGTTGTTGCCAAGGCAGCAGCTGATGTTGCAGAGGTAGCAGCAGCTGTGGACGAGTCTGTAGCGGTCTTAGCCGCGTCCACCATCTCCGAGAAGCTTTTCTTTCTTGCAGTCTCGTTGGCTATGCGTTCCGCCTCACTCTTTTTTCTTATCTCCTCAGCCGCTATGGCTGCCACGAGTGCGGTAAGATCCACCCATGTACGCCAGTTCTTTTTGTCTGTGTCTGGATTCGATGTGTTGCCGTCTTTGAGTGACAGGTGTACGCCATTGGCTGTATGGGCGATGTCATGCTCATCATAGCCGGTAATCTCTTCCGTCGCCTGCGTGTCCGGGTCGGTATAAGTGAACTTATACCCGTCCACCCAGTCGCCCTTGTCTGTGAACACGGTTGTTCCGACATAGATATCTGTCTGTTCTGCCATATCCTTATATTTTTATGTAGAGTTTGTTTCTTCTGATCCTCACACGCTCTGCAATCAGCGAACTGTTATCTCGCACATACAGTCTGTTGCGCTTGAAGATGAAGCTAGGGTACATCATTCCGCCTTTGGCTATCTTGTGCGTGTCGACATACGCTTTCGTCGCTTCATCCCATTTCCACCAGTTGCCGTTGTCGCCCTGTATAGTCGGGTGGTCGTTGAGCTCCTTGCTGCGATCTGTTTGCACTTTGCAGGCCGCCGTCTGAGTTTTTGACGTTGCAGCGGCATCATTGGCTGCCTTGGCAGCAGCCTGTGCCGATGCAGCCTGCGCATTGGCAGAGGCAGCGGCATCGTTGGCGGATGCTGTAGCGGAAGTGGCATTGATAGTGACTGTCTTTGCCTTCGCGGCTTCACTGTTGGCAGAGGCAGCGGCATCAAGCGCTGCTTGTTTCTCCTGTGTGATGTCCGTGATGGCGTCCGTCACCTTCTTGGCGGCGGCATTGGCGCTGTTGGCAGCCGTGTCGGCGTTCTGCGATGATGCGTTAGCCTTCGAGGCGGCATCCTTGGCAGCAGCGATCTGCGCATCGCCGTCCTTGGTAAGCAGCTGTAGCGGTGCCACGACCTGCTTACGCACGCCGTTGCCGTCATCGTAGAGGGCTGGCATCGTCTTGATATGATCAATACTCGTTGCCACCTCGCAGTCAAAGATATTCTTCGACTGCTTGGAAAGGTACTTAAAGAAGTATGGTGCAAAGGCTGTAACAAACGCCTGCAGCTCCTCCTCACTTGTGATATTACTTACACCAATCATAAACTAACCATTCTCTATGAAGTCGTATATTTGCCCGTATAGGCCGGCGGCGAATACCCGTCCTGCTACCTCTTTGATGAGTGCTCCTTCTTCTGTAGTAATCTCTATCTCTTTATCTGCTCCAGCCAGTTTGTTCAGCAATTTGTAAGCTTGCAACTTCTTTTCTGGCGTAGCTCCATCGTTGATCCCGACGGAATAGAGCTGCATGGCGATGAGATTACCCATACTCTGTTGTTTTTTGTCTTCACCTATCAGTGGTTTCCCGCTGTAGTTCATTACCGGTCTGTTGAAGTTTCTTTTCATATTCTATTATTTTTAACGGTTTGAAGCGTCTAGGTACCAATTACCATCATACGCGTAAAAATTCAGGACTTCATAATCCGACGCCGAATTAAATTCAGTTTTTGATCCGCTACCGTACCTTATGGCGCCACGATCCGCCTTGAACGTTAAATTGCCATTCCCCACTTTTATGAATTTGTAATGCGTGTTGGGAGGTGTATCTATGGGCAAATGGATTGTTAACGGTGACATGTTCAGCATGTAGAATACTGTCCCGGATAGTGCTTCTTCCCCACCTACCTTGAAACAATCGTTTTCTACCGTTACCCCTGATGCTGAATTCAGTGCATACCATTGTGTTCGCGCTCCATCGACAATGCCGTTATGTAGTTTCGCCGCGATTACACCGACTATACCAATATCCATGTCGAGTCCTACGAAATCACCATAAGCCTCAGAGGGGGCTCCGTGTATTTTAATACCCGTGTATGTCTTCTGCATGTTACCGCCGTTCAACTGCACGTCTATCATATTGTCTGCTTCCGCATCCATATAAATATATTTGCCCGTTTCATCGAATGCCGCATCGTTGGCATATCTTTGCAGATAGATATGCTGTGGGGTAACGGTCACTCCATACCCATCGGCGCCGGCAGACAATGAGTTCTCCGAGATATTCAGTCCACCGATCTTGCCGGTGTTGGCATTGATTGTCCCGCTTACATACGCTTCATTCATGTGGACTTTCCCGTTGGTGTCGACCCAAAACTTATCGTTAATGATGGTCTCACCTTTAAAGATGATCTTGCTCGCACGGAGCTCTATGCTGTCAACCGTCTGCTTAATCAAACTCTCGATGGTGTTCTGTCCCTCCTTGTAGGAAGACGGGACGACATCAGCCAGATCTGTGTTGACGGCAGGCTCCAGCTGTATCTTCTTCGCATAGAAGTAGCCCTTTGTTGCCGTTATGGTTGTCACGGTCTCGGTTATGTCGTATTGCCCGTCTGATCGCTTTGTCCCTGTGTAGTTGCGTGTCACACGCACCCTCCCGCTGTCCTGCGAGACGGTAACGTTGCCGGGGATGCCAGACTGCGTTGAGTAGTTCGTTACGGTCGACGACGTCACCTGTGAGCGATAGCTGCGATTGACGAATTTAAAGCGCGTATATTTCCCTGTGGCCTGGAAGATGATGTAATAGCGTTTTTCGATTCCGTCATCCAGCTTGCGGTACCGCAACATTCTCATGGTTGTATGCGCGGTCTCTTCATCGTCCCTGCTG
Organism: uncultured Prevotella sp.; assembly: GCA_900315955.1. Classification (GTDB taxonomy): domain Bacteria; phylum Bacteroidota; class Bacteroidia; order Bacteroidales; family Bacteroidaceae; genus Prevotella. Next base: position 9,838 of record ONBC01000047.1, on the reverse strand, counting down.
CTGTAGTTGATCCCCTCAGAGTAGGTATAGGCCCCATCCTTCGATGATGCAGACCCGATCAGCACATAGAAGTCAGATACGCTTTCATCTGATACAAGTGTGCTGAATGATAATATATAATATTTCCCCTTCTCTGTCTTGGCCACTGGCGAGCACAAAGCTGCGAGGCTTGATGAGCTGCTGTTCGAGAAGCTCACGTCACCTATCGGAAAGGCATTTCGCACTACGAACTCTCTTTCATCGACCGTAAAGTCAAGCGTTGCCGTCTCTCGGTCCTGTTCCAACGTCCAGAGCTGCCCTGATCCGGTGCCTACGAGCAGGTTGTCCGAGGCCTCGCCCTTGCCGGCATAGAACACATTGCCATCAGCGGTCGTGAGGATCCCCGCTTCTGTCCATTTGTCACCGATCGGATTTCCATTTTCGTCATAGTATACTCCGATCTGCGTGACACGTGACTGTACCTTCGTAAAGTCGGTATACAGCGTTGAGTATTCCGTCGTCAAGTTCCCTATTTTCGTGTTATGCGCACTGATTTGGCCTTCGGCCGTAGTGAGACGAGAATTCAATTTATTGTATCCATTTGTGTAGTCATTCACATATGTTGTCACGCTGTTGTTCAGCATGTCATAATCCGTACCAAGTTCACTCACCTTCCCGTTGAGCGAGTCGATATTCTTTGCATTGATGCTGATACCGTCTGCGTTGACCGATATGAGCCGGCGTATCTCTTTTTGATCATTAGGATACGTCTGATTGACAAAAGTATCAACGCGATTGTTCACAGCATCGATATTCACGCCCAGCTGTTTGATATTGTTGTTGGCAGTATCAATTTTTGTGCTCAATGCCGAAATTCCGTCTGTGTTCACCTTGATCCGGTTGTCGATAGCCGACTTATCTGCAGGATAAGTGGTGTTGACGAATAAATCTACCTGTGTGTTCAGTGCATCGACTACCAATCCCAGTGATGTGAATTTCCCTGCTATGGCATCATCGTTCTGACCAAGCAATTTTATAGCCTCTGCTGTCTGCTCGATAGAAGTGCTGACAGTGCGTGCCAGATTGCTCAGCGCAGTGTCCGTGATGGCCACAAAGGCAATACGACACTCACCCGTGTAACGGATGACGAAGTTGCCGGTGCCATTCCATTTACCGTTGAAGTTGATTGTTGTCCACTCGCCCGTATAGGGTACGTCTATGGCTCGCACAGACAAGTCATTGGTCTTACCTTCCACATCGGTGCAGTCAGTGAAGCCGATGGTCAGCTGCCCGGCTGTGAGCGCATATATTCGCAGAGACACATAGAGTGTGTCCTGAACATCCTCCATGGCTCCGTCCGTAGCCTTGCGCAGCTCGACAGCATTATTGCCCTTGGCGTCTGTCTTCGTAGAAGTTTGGCCAGTTGGCTTACTGTATTCCTTGTGCGTCTTGGGCGGGTCGATGAGTGCATTCTTTTGGGTCAGCCCACAGTTGAGCACCCTCAGAACCTGGCGCCCCTCCGATCTTTCTATCTCCACCCGGTGATTGCCGCCGGCCGTGGCATGTCCATTGACCATTACCGGCATATTGGTCACAGGGTCCATCCAGAAGGATGTATCGTCCGTGTCGTCGATAGTCCACCCGTCAATGAACGTCTCCTCTCCCACTGCGGTAAGGAACTGACCATTGTGGAGATAGTTGGTATCGTCTGTCAGCTCATATTGCGTCTTGGTGAAGTTGGAAGAGAAGATGTCGGTCAATATTTGAAATTTCGTGTCGATATTCTCACCCGTCCGACGTAGCACCAGGTCGCCGACGGCATAGAGGTTCTGCAGCAGCTCACCGAACCCTTTCAGCTGGCCAAAGCTGGGATGGGTGATACCTTGCAGGTTGCCGAGTCGCCCCTTCAATGCACTATCCGGATCCGTCTTCAGCCCATAGATGATATCCATGTAGGGCGTTTTTGGCCCCACCGTCGTGATGCTGACGATGCCCTTGCGGTCTTCATCCGTAAGGTTGTCGACACGTACGAAGGTATCCTTCTTTTTGATGAGCTTCTCCGGAGTGGCGTCTTCCATGGATGACGTGAAGTTGCGAAACTTCACCCAGGCCAGCATGTTCTCACCTGTCCCCTCGGAGCCCACCTCCGTCACGATGAGCTCATAGTGCTTGGTGACGTAGTGGTCATTGGCGGCCGATGGAGAGCCGTTGTATTGCTGCACCATGATGACATCATCATGGCGGAAGGGGTTGTACATCCGGCCTTCCTTGGTGTCGAGATACACCTTCCCACTCTCCGCGTCATAGTGGTCGACCTCCAGCATTCCGGTGAAGATGCGGTTGTCATTCTCTCCGAGCAGCTGCGAAATAATCATCTCATACACGCGCATGGTTCCGCGCACGATCAGATTGTCTAGCTCGGCCGTGTAGCGCTGTTCTGTCTTCCCAGCGGCATTTGGCACGGCCTCTCCCCACAGTCTCCAGCCGAATCCACCGAGGAAGCCCGACTGATACTTAGGAGAGGACAGATCCCCGCCAAATACGCTGTTGCCCTCTACGAGCAACGAGCCTACCGTGGCCTTTGCCCAGGCTACGATCTGGTCGACGCAGAGCTTGTACTTTCCCGTCAGTGTGTCAACGACGGCAATGGCAAATCCAGTTTTCTGCTTCTCTGAGAAATAAGGCGAGGCAATAGTGTTGGCGATGATGTTGCCGTCCTTATCAAACTGAAAGATATCATCGATCTTGATACCTTTCAGGAAGGTGATAAGGCCCTTGGACACGTCATCTTTCTCCTTCGAGAGATACCCATTCGAGATATCTGTGCTGCCCACCCGCTTTGCGGTGTTGGCAGCCTCACGACGCTCATCACGTATCTGCTCGATGTGCTTCTCTATGTCTTTCGCCTCTAAACTCATATCGCAAATTTACGTTATCTTGCCTTGCTTTGAAAATACGTATTTACAGGTTCCGCAGCGCGTTCGTCTCCTCCTTGATGGTAGAGAACAGCCCGCTCACCACGTTCGAAAGCGTGCCCATGTACGCCTCGCCGTAGAGACCACGCTCCACGTCGCCGAGGACATAGATGGACCGCAGATACTTCCTCGCGAACCAGTCGCGCTTCTCACGCGGCTTACCCGTCGTCATGTGTTTCGTGCTCCACCGCGGGCCACGGCTCCGGGGCTTGTCAAGACGGGCCGCCTTGCGCAGCGACGGGTCGAGGATGTCGAGGTCACCGCCATTCCCCTTGTTGTAGCCATTACCCACGCCGGCGGCCACATAGATGCCATACTTCATGAACTCATGTGCGATGGTCACCTGCTCACCCATGCTCAGGCTGCCCGTGATATCGTTGTACAGTTTCATGGTGTCCACGATGCCGAGGCGCATGATCTGATCACGCCAGATGGTAATCATCATCTCCATCCAGTCCTTCTCCCACTTCCGGATGTCGTCCTCTGTCACCGGACGTTGTATCTTACGCTCAGCCATTCCACTCCTCCTTGTTGTACTCCAAATCTATCGGCTCACGGGTGTAGAGCGTGAAATACAGTCCTGTCATGCCGGAGAGGTAGTATCGTCCAAGCTCAGAGTTGGGAATGGACTGAGTCTCGAACTGCACCATCTGTTCATCATAGGTGTATTTGTCACGTATGATTCTGGTGACGAACTGCTTGAAGACCTCACGGCAGAGGTCGAGCTGCTTTTGCCGGTCTTCCATATCGGGATAGTTGTAGGCCGAGAGGATCATCACGGTGAAAGCGCGTCTTTTCGTGAAGGCATACTCGCCGTCATCGGATGAGATGTTCTCGGTGTTGGTGTCTGTAATAGCGATGAAACGGTCATTTTCGCGGTATTCCTCCAACAAACCCTCCAGATTGTCGGTGTTGCTGATCACCACCGGCTTGAATTTCTCCTGCTGGCAGAGCTTATTCATCTCTGTCATCCTGGTAAAGTATTTGATAGCGTCGAACATGGTCTACTTGTTTTTTTGCATGATACGTTTCAATTCCTCGCTCTCGCGTGCCTGAGCATCCAGCTCGGTAAGCGCACGCAGGGTTGTGGTCTTGTTGAGTATATATTCCTCCTTGGTGACATCGCCCTTGGTCAACAGGCGGATTTGCGCGTCGGTATATTCCCGCAGCACGTCTTGTGTGATCTCCTCACCCTCGCCCGTTCGGCGGAAGAAATGTGGAAAAAGCTGCCCGAAATAGTCTTTAACGGCCGTCCACCACATAGCAACGGAAACATAGTCGAACTGCGTATTGACCATTTTCCCGCCGTCGGGAACATGGTAGAGGGTGTCCAGCATCGGGCTGAGCTTTGTCCAGTCGTGCGACAGCATCCACGCCTGGTAATAGTTCTCGCAGACAAGGTACTCGCCGAACACCAGGTCGCGCAAATCGAAGCTGACGGCCTCACAGTGGTGGAGCACGGCCAAACGGCAGCGCATCTCATTGGGTCTTTTCACCCATTCCACCGTGTCGGCCATCATCGGCAGGAACTCGGGATTGAGCAAGAAAGTCTCACCAGTGGACACACGGTAACAGAGTATTCCGTCTTTTGTCTCGCTGTCAACGCGGCACCCCATGAAATGGAACAGTGCCGCCATGGTAATCATCTGCATCATGTCCTCACGCCCGTCGTAGATATTATACAGGCTGATAACATAGCGCAGCTGTCCTTGCGTAAGCTCCTGCCACCCTTTCGGTATGCGGAACTCCATCTGCTTAGTTAACAAAGAAGAACGTCGGGTCTTCCGGCTGGTTTTCGTATCTGTCTCCATGGATTGAAGCATATAGTTTGGATTGTTTGTATTCCGGCAGCATATCGGCATACCTTTCCATGTAGTCACGCAGTTCCCATTGCGCTGGCACCATGCAAGGCTTCCCGGCTTCCATATCACCGATGCTGCGGGCGATATAGTTCACCGCACTTTGGTAGATGCCGATGTCTGCATTTGTCATTTTGCCGGTACGCAGTCGGCAAAGCAGCGCATCGTAGTACTCCTGTGAGATTTCCCGTCTGACCATCTGCTCGGCCGTGGCGCGGTACTGGCACACCCGCCGCCAGTTCTCGGCCATGGACAGGTTCCTGTCGATTGGCCCGTACTCGTTTATTTGGAACGGATCGTAGTATAGACACCGGATCGCATTCTTACCCGCCACAGAGTCTCCCCATTTGTCTGTTTTCACAAGCACTGCCAGCAGCGCCGAGATGCTCATGAGCGACTGCCATTCCATTTCGTCACGCAGGGCCTTGACGCGTGTCTGAGAGGCCGGAGCCGTGTCGTTTGTCGAGACGACGCCAAAGCCCGTGCCCGTCAACACCAAATCCAACGATGGAATGGCCCGAAAAAAGGCATGGATGCACACAAACTGCAGGATACCGCCTTTCATGTCCTCAGCATCCATCAGAGTGGTGGTGCCCTTGAAGAGCAGATCCTGAAGATGCTGATAAGAGCGGCTGAAATACGGCACCATGCGGTTGAAGACGCTCGTATTGCGCTCCGGCATTTTTGCCGCGGGCACATACTGCTCAAAAATCTCTTTGGTAATTTCTTTCGTTACGTCCATGGTTACTTTTCTTCGTTAGGGTTGTTGTCTCCGCCATTCATTGTTGTCTGCTTGGCGTCGGTGTTTTTATCGAGTGTGGTAAGGAGTATCATCGGCACGTCGGGATAGACCTTCTGCTCCCATCCGTTGAAGAGGATGGCCACCTGATGGGGCAGGAGCAGCAGGTCGTGCGTCATCGTCTCCAGAGCCTGCTTCATCGTGAAGAGCTCCCGTTTGTCCGAGCCACTGTTGTTCATCTGACTCTTTCCCGGATTGGCACCTGCCAGATTCGGGTGCACGTTGTCGTCGTAGCAGAGCATGTTGCTCACCTCCGCAATGTCATCGTTGTACTCGTTGCCGGCCTTCGACGTGTCCACAAGGTTGATCTTCAGATTGTGTCTTTCCTTCCCGTCAACGGACGTGGTGAAGTCACTCCATACCATTTTGTCGCTGTTCTCTGAGCCTGAAAGACATTTCTTGATTTTCTCAAGGAATGTTTTCTTCATCTCCTGATATTCCTGAGTGCCCTCGCTGATGCCCATGGTATGTGCTCGGCTCGCCCAAAACTCCTGTGACACCTCTACATGGTAGCGGATGTTTGAGCCGTTCTTCAGCTTGGCCAGCTTGGCGGCAGTGAGCTGACCGTAGATGTTGTACCAGCCGTCCCGGAGCACGCCCGTCCAGTAGGGCGTCGGGTACAGACGGCAGTTAGGTGTCGGCATACGCGTGACGATGGCATACTTGTGACTTTTGGTTGAGTCCGTGCGGAAAACGCCCAATTTATCGCGCTCCTTACCCGTGCGGGCGAGCAGGTCGCCAACGGGATCGTCCTCGTCGAGCAGCGGTATCACCTCGATATCCTCGGGCTGCTGGTTATCGTCCCAGTCGGCAAAGAAGATGTTGTTGACCTTCCCGTCCTCGTCCGGCAGCTCAAAGCGCACGTTGCAAGCGTCCTTGTGCACCAGCCGCACGATCTTCTTCCGGTCGCGGTTGAGGATGACCACAGTCACGGCAAAGGCAAAATACTTCATGTCGACGATCTGCTCCGCAAAGAACTTCTTGACATTGTTGCGGATCATCCAGCGCCTTATCTCCGGATCCATGGTCGGCTTGGGCTCTTTGTCCTGACGTGTCGACGCGTCCATGTACTCCACCCCGCGGCCGTAGCACGTCAGCAGGTTGAAGTACTTGTTTTGCATCATCACCGAATTCTTCTCCACAAGCTCTGTGAGCCGGTAGGGGATCTGGTTCGACGCCCCATAAAGGACAATCTGATAATTTCGGTTGCCGACCGATATGGCCGTGGTGTACTGCTTCTCCTTCTGCGTGTAGATATCCTTCGATTCGACCGGACTCACACGGTTCACCGGAATGTCGAGTACATCGGGTGCTAATGTAATTTTTTCCATGTCTCTATATATATACTGGGTGCCCGTTCACGTAGAACAGCAGCACGTCGATGATTTTCCTTACCTCGCCGTTCTCGTTGTTGCGGTAGTTATGCGTACGGCCTACCGAGTTGCCGGAGGTCACCGTCCAGCCCTTCATCACGATCTTATGGCCGTCCTTGGCCAGTGCCACGATGCTCACCGCCTCATGCTTCTCGGCGCATTCGTCGAGATACGCCTTTGCCTCCTGCAGGCTGATGGGTTTGAGAACTTTTTCCATGTTTCTGCCTCCTTTACTCAAATGTGTAATCAAAAGTTCCATCGAAGACACGCAGACGCTTGGTCTCGGTGTCGATGACATTGTGCAGCTTCTGTGCATACATCCACGTGAACTCATACGACGGCATATTGTCGTCCTCGTTGGTAACCTCATCCTTGACATCCGAGACGACGACCTCCTTGCCCATCTTGCCGCCGGTATATAGGTAAACCTGCTGAGAGCGGAAGAGCTCATCCGCCCACTCGGCCATGGCATAGTTCAAGGAGCCGGTATTGGCGGTCAACTGGCGTTGTTCCTGAATGGCATAGTTGCGGGTCTTATCACCCACCACAGCCGTGGAATAGGTGAACTTGCTCGACTTCTTGTGCGTACCGGTACAGTGGATATACTCCCAACAGCCAAAGGAGTTGAGGAAGGCCAGGGACGGGGCTGGTGGAACTTTATCCACCACCAGCTCATAGGGCTGTTTCCGCTCTCCTGACTTGCAGACGTAGCCCACGAGGCGGGCTCCATCATCGGCATTGACGGCTGCCAAGATCTTCGATGGCGACACATCATAATCCTGCACCTTGCCCGTCGTGTTGACAGGTGCCAAAGTGCCTGACATCTCTTTGAGCGAGCCATCAGCGGTCACAAAGCAGGCCGATACAGTCAGATCGCCCGCATCGTAGGCACTCAGGCTCTCTTTGCGCCCCATGGCGGTTACTTTCGTGCCCATGAGGATGTTAAGGAAGTGCCGCTGGCAGAACGTGGCGGCGTCTATCTGAGGGTCGACATTGCCGAAGAGCACGGTGCCAAGATCCACGTCCAGGGCAGCGGCCTGCACACCAGAGGACGTGATGTCATAGACGGATGCAGTGGCTGTCACTGAACCATACTGGCGCGCGTAGGGCTCGCAGAGATCTCCGGGATGGTAGATGGTCACGGAGCTGCTCTCATCGGGGTAATACACCTCGTTGAGCACCTCATGCGTGCCATAGGCCGAGTTCACTTTGATGGCCACACGCACTTGCGCAGACGGGCTCTTGAGCACGAGATTCTCCATCGTGCCCGTGAAGCTCAGCGAACCGGGTTTACTGATGACCGTCGACATAGGCTACTCATTGATACCGCACCAGTCCTTTGCGATGACCTTCGCCTGCTCGCACCAGGCGTTGAACTCGCTGAATTCGGTGTTATTGGCGCTGTCGCTGCCGTCGTCGCCATTGATCTTATGGCGGACGATGCTCAGCTCCTCACTCTCGCTGTACTTCGACCGGATGATGGCATTGGCCACATCGTGATAGTTGGTCATGTCCTCGCACGGCATGATGGTGCCGCCGTCTTTCTCCGTGCCTTCATAGCAGTAGGCCTTGCGTGGTTCCGGGGCTGTGTCGCCCTCATAGTGTTCTGGGACGTAGTCATCGACCACTGTCTCATTTAGATATCCGATGATGTGCTCGTTGTCATACTGTAGCATCGTGCGGCGGGATTCATAATAAGCTTTATACATAAGTCTATCTTTTTAGATGTTTCATCGGCAAAGATAACGCACGTACACATTAAATGAAAATACGCAAAAAGGCGCACACGTCTCACGACGCATGCGCCCTCAAAAATGTGCTATATGATTTTGAACTGTTCTAATCTATTACCCACACCAAGCGGTCATCGACCCTTTCAAGGCGGTAGCCGTGTGAGCTCATGTAGTCAAAGACCTGTGCCGTCGTGACTTTGAGCGTCTCACGCACGTTGGCAGCGATCTCCTCCGACGTGAACCGCCCGCTGTCGCTCTCATCTTGGAAATATGCATCGAGTATCTTTTCCGCTTCCGAGTCCAATGCCTCGTCCTGCTTACGTTTGGGTACATTCTCGCCAAAGTTGAAATACTTAGCCATTCTTCACCTCCTTTTCTTTTGCTTTGTTCAACACTTCACGCAGCTTGGCATCACTGATGTCCCGCATCACGTGCTCTTTCCCTTCGTCGTCGACCAGCACCACCAGATACGACGGATAGTAACTGTCCACCACCAGCAACTCGATGGCGTTCACGTCCTGAGCAACATGCTCTTGCAGATTCCACTTACTCATGATTGCCTCCTTTCGTGGCCAGCAAATCGTAGAAGCTTACACTGGCATCTATTCTAATCAAGTATATACTGCAGATAGGACGGGCACCTCTACCGTCGTATGAATACACCTCGAACCCCATGCATCTGTGGCCGTTCAAGTCGCACCATTCATCATGGAAGTCAACTTGAATAGCGCCCTTGCCACGGCTTTCGGCATTGATGGACTCAGCAAGCTCTCTCAGATAGACTTTCATCATGGCCAATTTGGAGATGTTCATCTTAGAGCCATCAAAAGCACTCACCTGTTCCTTGAACATCCTGGCAGGCTTGGTGGATGCACTGTACTCACGAATGACGACGACAAACTCTTTTCCATCGCTTGCCTCTACTAATAGCCTATACTTAGCTTTCATGCCTCGCCTCCTTTCTCCTCTGAATTCTTCATGTTGAGCTTTACAGCCTCTACATGGAGAAATTTGTCGGCTACCACAGCGGCCTTTATGAGTTTGTTTAGCTGCTTATTGGTGGCCATAGCTAAGATCAGCATCTTCAGCACGGCAAGTCCGTTTCCTTCCGTGTGTACTT
>ONBC01000136.1 GCA_900315955.1 uncultured Prevotella sp. | reverse complement strand
ATGAAGTCCACCGCACACTTTCTTCATAGTTGCTGTACCGAGCACGTTCCTACCTAACGAGGCCGCTGTGAGCGCGCCACGCACCACATCTTTCATGGCGCTGAGATGATCGGCACCAAACTGCCCGATGGCACGTTGCTCGGGATGCTGATCCATGAAAAGCTGACGCAGCAGATGCGTGAGGTCGCCCGTATTGATCTTCATGGGGCAGGAGGAAGCGCAGAGACCGTCGGTGGCACAGGTCTGCTCCCCTAAATAACGATATTCTTTCTCCATCTCCGCGAGCCGCTGTGGGTCTTCACCTGTCAGCCTGAGACGGAGCATCTCACGCTGTGAGACGATACGCATCCTTGAAGAGAGCGTGAACCCACACGACAGGCAGTTGATCTCGCAAAAGCCACACTCGATACAGCGGTTCGCCCTCTCGACACCCTGAAGCATCTCTTGCATCGTAGAGGCCGCCAGATGGCTGTTCCCCTCCCCCCGGCGCGGCTTGAGGTCGTAGTGGAGCACCGGCAACGGCTTGAGATGCTCGACGAAACAATCGGGATCATCATTGAAGATGACACCCGGGTTGAGCAGATGGTCGGGGTCGAAGATGTCCTTCAACTGTTTCATCACGCTATAGGCTTTCTCACCCCACTCGTACTTGACAAACGGTGCCATGTTGCGACCCGTGCCATGCTCTGCTTTCAAGGAACCGTCGTATTTGCCAACGACAAGTTTCACCACATCCTCCATCATGTTGCGGTATCGCTCCACCTCTTCCTTTGTGGCGAAACTCTGATTGAGGATGAAATGGTAATTCCCCTCAAAAGCATGGCCATAGATGCAGGCATCTTTGTAGCCATGGCGTGCGATGAGCTCCTGAAGATCGACGGTAGCGTGCGGAAGATCCTCGATATGAAACGCGACATCCTCGATCAGACAGGAAGAGCCGACGGGACGCTGACCGCCAACGGCAGGGAAGATGCCGGAACGGATGGACCAGTACTTGCCGTAAACCTTCGGGTCATCGGTGAACGCCGGATCACCATAGAGGTTGAACCCCGCGAGCGTATGCATAATCTCTTGGATGTTTGTCTTCAGCTTCTCCGGGGTCAAAGCCTTGGTCTCGGTCAGCACGGCCGTGAGATTATGGTAGTCGCCTTGAGAAACGCCATCGATGCGTCCTTCATCCACATCCTTTTTATATCTCAAGAAGACAGGATCGTCTACACTCTGCAGTGACAGATAGTCGAGCATCTCCGCGCTCTTGACCTTGAGATCCTCCTGGCTCATCGCCATGTCGTCCTCGTCGGCTTTCAACTGTTTCAAGGCAACGATAGCCTTGCAGCTCTCTTCCATGGTCTTGAAATATACCATGGCAGAAGCACGGTAGGGATACTCGTGCAGTGTCCGCATACGGACATTGGAGAGGAAGGCAAGGGTGCCCTCCGAGCCTACGATGCTGTGGGCAATGATGTCGAAGGGATCGTCGTAGGCGACAAGCGGACGGATATTGAGCCCCGTGACATTCTTAATCGAATACTTATACCGGATGCGCTTCGTGAGGTCTGCATCTTTCCGCACCTCATCGCGCAAGGCCTCTATCTTCTTGAGAAACTCAGGATGACTCCTGCGGAACGCTTCCCGGCTCTGCGCATTGCCGGTATCGAGGACGGTACCGTCGGTAAGGATGATGCGTGCACTGAGCATCATGTGGTCGCTGTTGGCATGCACGCCACAGCTCATGCCCGAAGCGTTGTTGACAACTATACCGCCGACCATAGCACTGCCTACCGAAGCCGGATCGGGCGGGAAGACACGGCCGTAAGGCTTCAGGATATTGTTCACGCGCCCTCCCGTGATACCGGGCTGGAGGGTGATGGCGTTTGTGTCATCATCCAAATGGTATTTCTCCCAGCCTTTCCCGGCCACAATGAGCACGGAGTCGGTACAACTCTGCCCGGAGAGCGATGTGCCGGCAGCGCGGAGCGTAAAGGGAAGGGCATACTTCTTGCAGGCCTTGAAGGCCACCCGGACCTCCTGCTCGTTCTTCGTGCGGACGACGATTTGTGGGGTCATGCGGTAGAAGCTGGCATCTGTTCCCCAGGCATAGGTGCGGAGGCTGTCAGTATATATCTGTCTCTCCGGGATGACCTCCCGAACCTCGGAAAGAAACTGCTGCTTGATATGTGGGTCGATCATAATAATGTGGCTTGTCTATTACTGCAAAGGTAACTAATATTGGCTGCAACAACAAATAATAAATGTTATATTTTACAGGCTGTTTCGGGAAAATAATAATCACCGCAAGCCTCTACTTTGTTTTAGTCAGAATAGAAAGTGCATCTACGCCTCCCGACTTCCTCAATGCGTCAC
>ONBC01000062.1 GCA_900315955.1 uncultured Prevotella sp. | reverse complement strand
AATTATCAGCAAGACAATGATGCTGACCCCTGCCCAACAGTCATTAAAGCCTCTTTTTGACCATTTGGGCATTTAGGGTGACGCAATGACGAAGTCAGGCGAGGCTTGTGCGAATATCCTCACATCCGCGGCTATCTGATCGATACCTGCCTGGCCGCGCAAGACAAGTTTAAGGAGCTGTCCGACTATTTCAGAATCAGGTATTAACCTACCTCACGTCCTCTTTTCTTAGAAAAAGAGTGGAATAGCGTTTTATATTCGTCCGTTTCTTCGTATCTTTGCAGTCGAGCGATGCTAAATTCAATTCGATGTCAAGACATTCTAACATAAAAACGCCGTGTAACAACCGTATGCTGCGTGTGCTCACCTTGCTGCTGCTGATTGCCATCTCGCTTACTGCCGGATGGTGCCAGAATCTGGTGTCAGCCCGCCACGGCACCTTCCTCACGTCCAATCTCAACACCGACCAGGGACTGTCGAGCTCACGCGCCTATTCAGCCGTAGAGAGCAGTGACGGTGCCATCTGGATAGCCACGAAGGTCGGCGTGGACCGCTACAACGGCTTCACAGTGAAGAGCTACCGCCTGCCTCGTCTGCACCAGTACAGCGATGCCAGCGGCATGGTCATCAAGCTCTTCAAAGCCTCTGACGGAACCCTTATGGCCTATGACAACAAAGGGCATATCTACGGCTACAGCCCCGTGACGGATGCTTTCACCATGCGCCATGACCTCACGGTCTCCCTCAAGGGTACCATGGTGCTCAACGAGGTCTGTGCCGACGGTAATCTGGGGATGTGGGCTGGCCTGGACCGTGGCATCTGCCATATCAGCAGTCAAGGCAACTTGCGGCTGTTGCTCAAAGACCACTATATCTCCCATGTGGCGTTGTTCCGCAGGGGAGTCCTCGCCGGTGCTGCCGACGGTGTCTACCTCATTCGTAGCGGCCGGATAAGCAAGATCTCGCCGTTGAAGTCTGTGCAGTGCTCCTTCGACGATGCCGTCACCCATCGTCTATGGCTCGGCACCTTCCATGATGGCGCAGTTGCTCTCGACGACCGCACTTTCCGCCCCGTCTCCCAGCCCTGCCTGTCGCTGCCGCTGATGCCCGTGCGCGACATCCAGCCGTGGGAAGGCTCCACACTACTCTTTGGCATTGATGGAGCCGGTGTTTATGGCTATAATGTCGCTACTCATCAGACCGCCCTTCTCCTCAATACCGACGGCAGCCCTTCCGAGAGCTTGCAGGGCAACGGTGTCTACAGCCTCTTGCGCGATCACTGGGGCAACCTCTGGGTGACATCTTACTCCGGCGGTGTCGACCTCGCCGTGCCCATCCGGCAGATGCCGGTCTTTGTCCGACACGAGTATCTCAACAATCAGAGTCTCATCAACAACAGCGTCAACTTCATCAAGCAGGACCATAATGGCAACCTTTGGTATGCCACCGACCACGGTGTAAGCATTTACAACAGGAAGTCCCATACCTGGAAACATACATTACTTAATAATGTGGTACTCAGCTTAGCTGAATTTGGCGGCACCATGCTCGCCACCACCTACGGCGACGGCATCTTTGCCGTGAGTGCTGACGGCAGCAGCCACTTGGCCTACGCCACGACAACAGGCAACCTGAAGACTAACTATGTCTACAGTCTGCTCACCGACAGTCACGGCGGCTTATGGATAGGATGTCTCGACGGGCCCCTGGTGCACCTTACGCCGTCAGGCCGCAAGGAATATCCCATCAAGGAGGTGCAGTGCGTCATTGAGTCGCCCGACCATGCGTCGGCGGCTGTGGGAACGACCCATGGTGCCTACCGCATCGACCTCGCCACGGGACGCGTCGACCGCTTCTTCTATCCCGAACAGTTCAGCAATGTCGACTACAACTACTTTATCAATGCCATGTGCTTCGACGGACCCGCGAGCCTGTGGATAGCCACCGACGGCGGCGGCATTTACCACTACGACCTGCATGCGCAGAAGGTGCGCAACATGACCACCCGTCAGGGGCTGCCCTCCGATGCCGTAGCCTCTCTGGTCTTGGACAGCCATCACAACCTGTGGATGGGCACCGACCGGGGACTGGCCTGTCTGCGGGGAAAGCACATTGTGAACATCAACTATATGAAAGGTCTGGAATACGAATACAAGCGACAGGCGGGCACTGCCATCCCCAACGGACAGCTCATCTTCGGCAGCAACCAGGGTGCCGTCATCATCTCCCCGCAGCAGGCCGCCGGCATCTCCTATCAGGCACCACTAAGGATAACCGACATTGATGTCGAGGGAGTCAAAGCCGACAGCATCTGGCACCGGGACCTCTACACGATGATGCGGCAAGGCGAGGTCAGACTCAGGCACGACCGCAACAGTCTTGTGGTGCATTTTGAGAGCATCAACTACCGCTACCAGAACGACATCGTCTATCAATGTTATCTCGAAGGCTTCGACCGGCAGTGGAGCCCGCTCTTTCGGCGGCAGGATGTACGCTATGCCAACCTTCCACCGGGCAGCTACACCCTCCATGTGCGAAGTGCCAGCAAGAGCGATCACCGTACGTTGGGCCTGGCCACCCTTCCCATCACCATCGGCCAGCCGTGGTGGAACACCCTCTGGGCATGGATGACCTACACCGCACTCTTACTCTGGCTCGTCTATATGGGTTGGAACTACTACCGCAACCGACTGCAACAGCGTTACGACCAGGAGAAAATAAATTTCTTCGTCAACACCGCACACAACATCCGTACACCGCTGACCCTCGTCCTCGCCCCTTTGAAAGATATTGCTGCCGACAAAGGCATGAGCCAGCGCAGCCATCAGTTTCTCGACATGGCTATGGAGAACGGCAACAGGCTCCTAACGATGTTTTCCCAGCTTCTCGACTTCCAGAAAGCCAGTCAGAAGGGTCGCGACTTCCATCCCCAGCTCCTCGACGCCACAACATACGTACAGCAGTTGGCCCATAAGTTCATGGTGGTGGCTACCGACAGCGGCATCACGCTGATGACGGACGTCCCGCCCCAGGAACTGTCGTTTATCTCCGACACCACCATCCTTGACCTCATATTCGAAAACCTCATCTCCAACGCCATCAAATATACGCCCTCCGGCGGCACCATCACGTTGCGGGCGCACGCCGGTACCCGACACGTCTACCTCGATGTCGCCGACACGGGCATGGGCATTCCCCAGGCCGAACGCAGCCGTCTCTTCACCGCCTTCTACCGCGCTACCAATGCCGGCAGAGGAAAAGGCTATGGACTGGGGCTGAACATCACGCGCGACCTGGCCACCCGCATCGGCGGAGAACTGAGATGGGACAGCGAGGAGGGCAAGGGCAGTACCTTCACCCTCGTGCTGCCACTGCCGGAACATCAAAAAACCGTCACGGAACAGCATGACGACGGAGGAAGCAAGGACACCCTACTCTTCGTCGACGACAACAGTGACCTGCGGCAATATATGCGCATGGCCTTCGGGCAACGCTACCATATCGTCACTGTGGCCGACGGTGAGGAGGCCATGGACTACCTCAACCATAACGAATGCGACATCGTTGTCTCCGACGTCATGATGCCGGGTATCCAGGGTGATGAGCTCTGCCGACGCATCAAGGACAACGAGGAGACGGCCTGGCTCCCCGTCATCCTCCTCACGGCCAAGGGCACCAAGGAGTTTATGATTGACGGCTTGCAGAAAGGTGCCGACGACTACATCGCCAAGCCCTTCGACACCGAGCTCCTCGAGACGAAGATCGACACCCTCCTCGCCAACCGCCGCCGGCTGAGCAAGTACTATCTCAGCAGGAGCCTGCGTCTGGCACAACAAGCCGGCGACAATAGGTCGGAGCCCACGAGTCCTATGACAGAAAATGCCGTGAGCAACGAGCCCACCGATGCCGTGAGCGTGTCGCTAAATGCCGACGACCAGGCCTTCGTCGACAAGGCCACACGACTCGTCATGGAGCATCTCAGCGACTCTGAGTTCTCCATCGACCGTCTGTGCCGTGAGATGGCGATGAGCCGCACGCTGTTCTATGGACGTCTGAAGACCCTCACCGGCCAGTCGCCGCAGGACTTCATCCGGCTGATACGCCTCAAGCGAGCCGCTGCCCTGCTCAAAGACGGCGATACCGTCCTCGATGTCTCCATCAAGACGGGATTCACCAACGCAAAATACTTCAGCACACTCTTCAAGAAACACTTCGGAGTATCGCCGAGCAAGTACGGGAAGTAAAACGAGAAGGCCGGAAGGAACTATGAAGTCCGGACTTCCGCCTTCTGTACTTCCTACTTCCGGGCATCAATCTTCTGTACTTCTATCTTCCGTACTTCCGTCTTCCGTACTTCTTAGTTTCTTCCGGGCTCCTGCATTTTCTGTTTTGTCAGCATTCAAACCTTTTACTGTCAGCAACCAAACCCTTTCAATGCCTTTTTTACCTAACTTTGCACCCGTAAGAAAACTTAGAAACGTATGTATTCGAAAAAAATTCTCTGCCTTGCTCTCATGCTGCACACAGTGACAGCCGTCAGCGCACAAGGCAATACCCAAGACTATGACCTGGTGTGGAGCGATGAGTTCGACACCAACACCCTCGGCACCAACTGGAACGTCGAGGCTACCAACACACCTTATAATAAAGAGATGCAGGCTTACACCGCCCGTCCGGAGAATGTGACCATTGCCGACGGCAACCTCGTCATCACTGCCCGCCGCGAGAGCTACGATGGCAAGGCGTTTACCTCTGGGCGCATCAACAGTCTCCATAAGGTGTCGTTCACCCATGGCAAGATTGAGGCCCGTATCAAGCTCCCCAAGCTTGCCAACGGCTTGTGGCCAGCCTTCTGGATGATGGGCGAGGACTACGACACGGTCAACTGGCCGAAATGCGGCGAGATTGACATCATGGAGATGGGCATGAAAGATGCCGTCGCCAACGGCTCCACAGCCAACACCGTGGCAGGCACCATCCACTGGGGCGAGAGCATCAGCAGCCATCAGCAGTACACGCCCGGCAGCGTCACCGTCAGCCAGGACCTCACCGACGGCTACCATATCTTCACCGCCGTCTGGGACGACAACTATCTGAAATTCTACGTCGACAACGATGCCACACCTTATTTCTCCACCACGATAAAGAAAGGTTTCGACAAGTCGGCCTATTTCCACAAACCTTATCACTTTATCCTCGACCTCGCTGTAGGCGGCGACTATACGGGTATCGCCAACGCCGATGCCGTGACCGCTCTCCCAGAGGCCGGTGACGAGGCTCAGATGCTCGTCGACTACATCCGCGTCTATCAGCAGAAAGACCGGCACAACGTCACGACCGACATCAACCGTCTAAAGGCTGAGAGCGAGAATAGGGAGCTGGCATGGTACAACCTTGCCGGGCAACGTGTGAGCAACAATCACGTCGGTCTCTACATCCATCAAGGGAAAAAGATTATTAGAAACAAATAAAACCAATTTGACAATGAAACAAATCAACCGAAATGCAGCCAACATGCTGTGTCTCTGTGCACTCAGTATGACACCATGGATTGCTACACGTTCCGCTGTACCGTCGAAGGCCGTAACCATCACCGACCAGGTGCAGACGGTGTCAGGTACCGTCACCGACGGCACCGAGCCTATCATCGGTGCTACCGTGAAGGTGAAAGGCTCCAAAGAGTTGGGGGCCGTCACCGACCTCGACGGTCACTTCTCCCTGCACGTCAAACCCGGGACCGTCCTGGAGGTAAGCTACATCGGCTACAAATCTCTGACCGTGAAAGCCCAGAACGGCATGACCATCGTGCTCGAAGAGGACAAGAAGACCCTCGACGAGGTCGTCGTCACCGCCCTCGGCATCAAGCGTGACCGAAAAGCCCTCGGCTATGGTGTAGGCGAGGTCAAAGGCGATGAGCTGAAGAAAGCCAAGGAAACGAATGTCATCAACTCCCTTGCAGGTAAGGTCGCCGGCCTCGTCGTCAGCCAGACGGCGGGAGGCGCCAGCGGCAGCACCCGTGTCGTGCTGCGTGGTAACACCGAGATGACGGGCAACAACCAGCCGCTCTACGTCGTCGACGGTGTGCCTTTGGACAACACCAACTTCGGCAGCGCCGGCACCAGCGGAGGCTTCGACCTCGGCGACGGCATCTCCAGTATCAACCCCGACGACATCGAGTCGATGTCGGTGCTGAAAGGTCCGGCTGCCTCGGCCCTCTACGGCAGCCGCGCCAGCCACGGTGTCATCCTCATCACCACGAAGAAAGCCGCCAAGGACAAGATGAGCGTGGAATACAACGGCTCGCTGACCTTCGACACACAGTTGGCAAAATGGAACAATGTACAGCAGGTTTACGGTATGGGCAGCAATGGTAAGTACAGTATCGACGCCGTGTCGAACACCAACAAGAGCTGGGGTCCGAAGGCCGACGGCTCCAATATGCTGAAATATTTCGACGGTGTGGAACGTCCCTACCTCATCATCCCCGACAATGTCTCCGACTTCTTCCGCACGGGACTCACCGCTACCAACACCGCCATCGTGGGCATGAACAACGGCAAGACGGGCCTGCGCTTCACCTTTACCGACATGCGCAACAAGGATATCCTGCCCAAGACCCACATGAGCCGCGACATCTTCAACCTGCGGGCCAACACCAGTCTGGGCAAGATGGATTTGGACTTCAGTGCCAACTACACCCGCGAGTATGTCAAGAACCGCCCGGCATTGGGCGACAGCAAGTCCAACGTGGGTAAGAACCTCATGACACTCGCCACGACCTATAACCAGGCCTGGCTGAAGACCTACCAGGACGAGAACGGCAACTACTCCAACTGGAACGGCATGGATCCCTACAATGTCAACCCCTACTGGGACCTCTATAAGAACAACAACAACTCCAACAAGGACATCTTCCGTCTGACAGGTAAAGGCGTGTGGAACATCACCAAGCACTTCCGCCTGCAGGCCACCCTTGGTGCCGACCTCAACTGGTTCACGTTCAACGACTTCAAGGCTCCTACAACACCGGGCTTCGAGGCCGGACGCCTGCAGACCAGCAACTTCCACAACCGAATGTACAACTTCGAGCTGTTGGCACTGTACAACAACTCCTGGGGCGACTTCGATTTCAACGCTACCGCCGGCGGCAACATCTATAAGGTCAACAACGAGACCACAGTGACCACGGCGCAGGACATGCAGATTCGCAACGTGGTCAATATCACGAGTTTCAACGAGACCAGCATAGAGCCCGCAAGCTACCGCAAGCGCATCAACTCGCTCTTCGGCTCGGCAAGCTTAGGCTGGCGCCACATGCTCTACCTCGACGCCACACTGCGCGGTGACCAGAGCTCCACGCTGCCCACGAGCAACAACGTCTATGTCTATCCCTCCTTCTCCAGCTCCTTCGTCTTCTCGGAGCTTCTCCATGCCGGCAACAAGCTGCCCTACGGCAAGCTCCGCATGTCATGGGCGCAGGTAGGCAGTGACACGGACCCCTATCAGCTCGGACTCGTCTACACAAAGTCGAAGTATACCTATCCCGGTCACACCATCGGCTATATCAACAACAGCACCATCCCCAACAAGGACCTGAAGCCGACAAAAACCAACAGCTTTGAGATGGGTCTGGAGACGAAGTTCCTCAACAACCGCATCGGTCTCGACATCACCTACTACACGCAGAAGAGTAAGAACCAGATCATGGGCATGGCCACGTCGTGGACATCGGGCTACACCTACCGTCTCATCAATGCCGGAGAGATAGACAACAGCGGTATTGAGATTACGTTGAATACGCGCCCCATCCAGATGAAGGATTTCTCTTGGGATCTGAATCTGAACTTCTCGAAGAACAGCAACAAGGTCAAGCGGCTCGTTGACGGCATGGACATGTTCGAACTTGAGAAGGCCACATGGCTCGACGTACAGGTCGCTGCCAAGGTGGGTGAGAACTTCGGCTCTATCGTCGGTCCCGACTTCAAGCGCAACGCTGCCGGTCAGGTGCTCATCGACCCCTCCACCGGTCTGCCGGAATATGACAAGAGCAACCACGTCTTGGGCAACGCCTCTTGGGACTGGACAGGCGGTGTGACAACGACCCTGACCTATAAGAACATCAGCCTCAACGCCATCTTCGACGTCAAGGTCGGCGCCGATCTCTATTCGATGTCGGAGCGTGCCGCTTACGAGAGTGGCAAGGCGAAGGCTACCCTGCAGGGACGTGATGACTGGTATCGTTCTGAGGAGCAGCGTGAGGCTGCCGGCATCAAGAAAGGTGCAGCCTCATGGAAGCCCACGGGGGGCTTCATCGCTCCCGGAGTCATCGACAATGGTGACGGCACCTATAGGCAGAACGATATCTATATCAACCCCGAGGACTACTGGATGAGCGTGTGCCGCAACGCACCGTCGATGTTTATCTACGACAACTCCTATGTCAAGTGCCGCGAGCTCACCCTGTCCTATCAGGTACCCACAGCTTGGCTCCACAACTGGGTCAAAGGCCTGAGCATCTCCTTCGTAGCCCGCAACCCCTTCATCGTGTGGAAGAATATCCCCGACATCGATCCAGATTCCAACTACAACAACACCACCGGCATGGGGCTGGAATACGGTTCGCTGCCTTCGCGCAAGAGCTACGGCTTCAATGTCAATGTCAAGTTCTAAACACATCCATAGACCAACAACAACAATCATTATGAAGAAGATACATCAATATATTGTCATGGCGGCCTTGACCTTTGTCTCGCTGGCGGGAGCTTCGTGTAGCAGCGACGACGCCATGACCAACATCAACACAGACCCGTCGAAGGCGTCTTCCATAGACCCCAACGCACAGCTCACCACAGCAGAGCTGCAGACCTACGGTGACTTGGGCATGGTGGAGATTTACCGCAACTATCTCTACGCCTTCGACCAGCAGCTCATGGGCTGCTGGAACACCACCAACTACGGCGGTCACCACACCGTGGACAACCAGGAGATGAGCCGCATCTGGACATCGCTCTATCCCACCGCGGTGAAGAATATCGTCGACGCCATTGAACATACCGATGGCAAACCCAATATCAATGCGGCTGCCAACATCTATCGCGTTTATCTGATGTCTGTCATCACCGATATCTACGGCGACTGCCCCTACAGCGAGGCAGGATACGGATTCATCAAAGGCATCGCCAACGCCAAATACGATAAGCAGAAGGATATCTACGACGATTTCTTCGACAAACTCGACAACGCTGTGAAAAATATCGATGCCTCCAAAGACAAGGTCAGCGGCGACGTCATCTATGGTGGAGACATGGCAAAATGGAAGAAGCTTGCCAACTCTCTGCGCCTGCGCTTTGCCATGCGCATCTCCAATGTAGACCCGGAGAAGGCACAGCAGGAATTTGAGA
Source organism: uncultured Prevotella sp. (assembly GCA_900315955.1). GTDB lineage: Bacteria > Bacteroidota > Bacteroidia > Bacteroidales > Bacteroidaceae > Prevotella. The sequence goes on along the minus strand of ONBC01000062.1, from coordinate 5,507 downwards.
AAGCGCTGAATGCTGACGGTGGCATCATCGAGACAGCCAATGACGACGCATGCATCAACTACATGACTACATCCATGAGTTTCGGCCAGGAGTCGTACAGCGACTATCGCGGCAACCGCCTCTCGCAGTTGCTCTTCGGTAATGATCCCGCCAACAACCCGAGCTACCTCTGCTCCACATTCTTCAATAAGCTGAAAGACAGCGGCGACCCGCGCACCTATCGCATCGCACGCTTCTATTACGACGGCCTGATGAGTGCCACAGGCACTGACAACCGTATTGACCTGACCGACGAGATTATCAGCAAAGGCATCAAGATGGAGCCCTGCGACCCGGGTGCCTATTCTTGGGACGCATGGCCGACAGGATACACCAGCGACCTGCTGACGGAGCTGGCTAAGACAAATCAGAAGATTAACCCGTCGCTGAACCGAGAGGTTCGCCCCAAACTCGCCAACAACTTCCTCAAGACCAACAATCCCGGTATCATCATCACATCGGCTGAGGTCCATTTCCTCCTCGCCGAGGCCACCCTCAAAGGCTGGAACGTAGGCAAGGGCAGTGTCGAGGACCTCTACTGGAAGGGCGTGCGTGAAGCTATGAACCTGCTCTCCGACCGCTACGGCTGCAAGGCTATCACCGATGAGGAGTTCGACAGCTATAAGGCCAACAACAACATTGGCCATACCGAAGCTCAGAAAGAGGAGTCTATCAACACGCAGGCTTGGATACTCCATTTCACCAATCCTGCCGAGTGCTGGGCCAACGTGCGCCGCTCCGGTTATCCCAAGCTGAAGTCGCCCGACGAGTACGGCTGGGGCCAGTATCTCACTGGCGGCAAAGAGATCCCTGTCCGCCTCTGCTACCCCGTCTTGGAGTCTTCCTACAACAAAGCCAACTACGACGAGGCCCTGAGCCGCATGGGAGGCACCGACAACTGGCACACGCACGTGTGGTGGAACCAACAGAAATAATCAAAGCAATAATTACACGCAACAACGATGAAAAAGATATATTCTTACCTGCTGCTCGCCATGGGTGTCCTCTCCATGGGCATCCTCTCCATGACGTTCATCTCATGCAGCAACGATGACCTTATCTCAACAGCCTCAGCTGATGACGACCCACGCATCATCGACCCTGTCTTCCCCGACAGGGAAAACGGAAAGCTCGCTACCTTCGCTGAATTCTATCGCGACAGCAAACTCAGCATGACGCTGACGGTGACTCCTGCCGACTACACCACATGCGAATGGTTCCTCGACGACGTGAAGGTGGCTGAAGGCAAGACGATAGAGAAAGAGATGGAGGCTGGCACCTATGACCTGAAGATTGTAGCCACCACAACAGCCGGGAAGTCGACAAGCCGTGAGGGACTGGTCAAAGTGAAACCTTTGGATGGAGACCCCACTGTCACCACAAAGAGCTTTGAGCGCATCGTAGCACCAGGGAATGTAGCCACCCTCTACGGTACCAACCTCACCAAGGTCATGGCTGTGGTCATCGACGGTCAGCAGGTCACGGACATAGAGCTGGAGACCACCGACGACGGGCAGAAGCTGCAGTACTTGGTGCCGGAGACGATCAAGGACGGAACCTATCGCATCTCCCTTATCGATAACGAGGGCAAGCGCTACGGTGCCGATCTGGTCACTGTATCTTCCAAGGCGCTCGTCACGGCAGGTGCCAGCCGTGCCAATGCCAACGCCGCCTGGACGCTGACAGGTATCAACCTCGACAAGGTGACCTCCATCACTGTCGACGACCAGACAGTGACAGATTTCATATCACAGAACAGTGACGAGATCGTACTCACATGCCCAGCTCTTGCCGAGGGAGAGCATAAGGTAACCGGAAAGACCAAGGACGGCAGTGAACTGACCTTCTACACCGCCAACGGTATCGCCAACTACGAGACTGTGACTATCTCCTCGGAGCGTACGCTATGGGAGGGACACCACTATGTGTCATGGGACAAACCCGACGGCGACCCCAACAAGACGTTCAACCTCATCGGCATGGATGTATTCGCAAAACTCAAGGCAGGAAGCATCCTCAAGGTTTATTACTCCACCGAGCCGTCTGCAGAGTATCATCAGATGCAGCTCATGACCGACTGGTGGACCCTGCTGCCCGGAACTCAGAAGATGGATGTCAATGGCAACGGCTCCTATACCTACACGCTGACGCAGGAAGCCCTCGACCTGATACAGGCTCAGTCCGGCTTCCAGTTAGGCGGACATGGCTTCTATGTGGATCGCGTCACTGTGCAATAGACATACGTTGATAGAAACAAATCATTCCTCTATAATTTTATTTTCGTTTGACCGGCCTGCGGGAGCCCGCTCTTGGACTCCGGCAGGCCTTCATAAAAAAACATACCTGACAACAATGAAGAAGACCTTTCTCTCGCTTTTCATCCTGTTCGCCATAGGTGGCAACGTTCAGGCATCGCCCTTATATCCCCGGGACAAGAATCTCGAGGCCAAGGTAGAGAAGACGCTCAGCAAGCTCACCATGCGGCAGAAGGCCGGACAGATGGTGGAGCTCGTCGCCGACCTCTTCGGCCACAACGATGCCAAAGGAGTGTTCCACATCGACAAGGCACGCACCGACTCGCTGCTGAGCCGCTATCAGATAGGCTCCATCCTCAACGCACCGAACACGATGGCACCGACAGCGGCACAATGGCAGGAGATTATCAACGACATACAGAAGAGCTCGATGAAGAACATCGGCATACCCTGCCTCTACGGTCTGGACCAGAACCACGGCTCCACCTATACCCAGGGCGGCACCCTCTTCCCCCAGAATATCAACGTCGCAGCGACCTTCAACCGTGACATCGCACACGCCTGCGCCGAGGCCACAGCCTATGAGACCCGCGCCGTGAGCGTGCCCTGGACCTACAGTCCCACCGTTGACTTAGGGCGTGACCCACGCTGGCCACGTATCTGGGAAGACTTCGGCGAGGACTGCTACCTCAACGCCGAGATGGGCAAAGCCATGGTCCGTGGCTTCCAGGGCAACAACCCCAACCACATCGACGACTTCCACATCGCCGCCTGCATGAAACATTATCTCGGCTATGGTGTGCCCTGGACGGGAAAAGACCGCACGCCGGCCTACATCAGTCCCGCCGACCTGCGCGAGAAGCACTTCCTGCCTTTCTTGGAAGGCATCAAGGCCGGTGCTCTCAGCGTAATGGTCAACTCAGCATCGGTCAACGGCATGCCCGTTCACGCCAACAAGACGCTGCTCACCGACTGGCTCAAGACGGAGACAGGCTGGGACGGCATGCTCATCACCGACTGGGCCGATGTCAACAATCTGTGGCAGCGCGAGTGTGTGGCCAAAGATAAGAAAGACGCGCTGCGCATGGCCATCAACGCCGGCATCGACATGGTCATGGAACCCTATAACCCCGATGCCGTCGACCTCATCGAAGAGCTCGCCAAGGAGGGTGCCATCCCCATGAGCCGCATCGACGACGCCGTGCGCCGTATCCTGAGAATGAAATACCGCCTCGGGCTTTTCGACCGTCCTACTGAGAAGCTCAAAGACTATCCTAAGTTCGGCGGTAAGGAGTTTGCCGAGCGCGCCTACAAGGGAGCCGTAGAGAGCATGGTGCTGCTGAAGAATGAAGACAACATGCTGCCCCTGCGGAAAGGCGCACGCATCCTGCTCACAGGACCCAATGCCAACCAGATGCGCTGCCTCGACGGTGGATGGAGCTACACCTGGCAGGGACATCTCACCGACCAGTTCACCTCTCAATACAACACCATCTATGAGGCACTGTGCAACGAATACGGGCAGGACAAGGTGGTGCTCCGGCAGGGCGTCACCTACAATGAGAAAGGAAAATACTATGAGGAGAATGAGCCCGACATAGCATCGGCCGTCAGAGCCGCCGACAGCGTTGACGTCATCATCGCCTGTATCGGTGAGAACTCCTACACCGAGACACCGGGCAACCTCACCGACCTCACGCTCTCTGCCAACCAGCGCCACCTCGTCAGTGCCCTTGAAGCTACGGGCAAGCCCGTCATCCTCATTCTCAATGAAGGCCGTCCGCGCCTCGTAGCCGACATCGAGCCGAAGGCCAAGGCAGTGGTGGACATCTTCCTGCCCGGCAACCGGGGCGGTGACGCCTTGGCCGCCCTGCTCAGCGGACGCGAGAACTTCAGCGGAAAGATGCCCGTCACCTATCCGAAGGAAATCAACTCTCTGGCCAACTACGACTTCAAGAAGAGCGAGGAAGTGGGGACGATGGAAGGCGCCTACGACTACAATGCCCGCATCACCCAGCAGTGGCCCTTTGGCTTCGGTCTGAGCTACACATCTTATAAATACGGCAACCTGCGTGTCGACAAGACGCACTTCCTGGCAGGCGACACGCTGACGGTGAGCGTCGATGTCACCAATACCGGAGCCCGTGAGGGCAAGGAGAGCGTGCTGCTCTATAGCAGCGATGTCGTGGCGTCGATGACACCTGACGGACGACGTCTGCGCGCCTTCGACAAGATTAGTCTTCAGCCTCAGGAGACGAAGACGGTGACCCTGCGGCTGCCCGTCAATGACCTCGCCTTCGTAGGCTGGGACGGCAAACGGCACTTAGAGGAGGGTGAGTTCCGCCTCGCCATCGCAGATAAGCAGGTGTCGGTATGGTGTGACAAAACGGTGAACTCGTTTGTCTCCGGGTTTTAGACAAACAGTATATATGTAAAGATTATTAGCAAGATTTTAACACTTGAAGACACGTGCTTTTAGAGAGACTGAGGGGACAAAACGGGTGATTCGGGAGCGTAAAAATCGTGTGAAAGGACAACGATTCTGGCATAAGCACGGATATCTCCGGTGTTTGCGCCTCCAACGCTGCTTTTTCTAAGCCATAGCGAACCTCTTAAAGAGGGGATGTACAGTAATTGACTTATTAATAGCAAGTTGCGAACCTCGTCCAAGAAGGCCCTCCGTTCCAACGTGAGCCCAGTTGACTGAAAAGAATTGATATTCACGAGGGGTAATGTAAATATAAATGAGTACAGCCTTATGAAAATCACCCCACGGGCCGGAAACTATTACGGCTTGCCCGCATGAAGAGATTCATGTCGGCAAGCCGTTGTTCGTATGTGCTGTATGGTATAAGAAGCAGGAGTCCTGTCTTATCCGAAAAATAAAATTGAAGGAACCACGCAATAAAAGCCTAAACAACAGGTAAGTTTGTTTGGGTGTTTGTGAGAAAATGCTTAATTTTGCGCTCAGAGAATCATAGTTTGACCAACTGTTTTCCAACGATCTGTGAGCCAATATAAGATAAACCTGTATACGAAAGGGAGCAAGCTGCCCCAACTGTCGGGCGCTAATTTCTTTCATTCCCCGGAGATGTTCCATATCATTGAGAACTCGCCCGGTCAGCGACCTTATATGGCTGTGGCATTCGATGCGCACGGTGAGGTGGTGGCTCACATGTTAGCCTCCATCCGCCGGCGTAAGACTTGGATCCC
>ONBC01000058.1 GCA_900315955.1 uncultured Prevotella sp. | reverse complement strand
CATCGAACTCCATGCTTTGGCCGATGGTCAAGCATACTGTACGATCACTAAGAAGTAATTTTTACCGCTTTATCATTATATCGTGAAGAGGGCAGCTCCTTTCGGGGGCTGCCCTCTTTTCGTTCTATGTCGTTATCAATTTATCAGAATAAACCTGTGATAATTGTTGTAAGACTCAAAGTTTATGCTTAACTTTGCGACGGTGATAAAATGTTGGATTATGGATATAGCTCTGAATTCTACGAATAATTATTGGAACCTTCTTAAACATCTTAGTTCTGATGTTAAGTTGGAACTTATTTCCCGCTTGAGCAGATCGTTGCAGAACGATAAGGCCGATAGCAAGAGGGATAACGTCTCTGCTTCTTCTTTCTATGGTGTATGGAAAGATTCGGACTTCCCCATGGATGCAGACAGCATGGTGTCAGAGATAAAGCTGTCTTGATTTATATGCTCAAGAAAAGGCTCGCCTAAGGTTAGCGGGTACGCCAGCTGACGATGATTTCTACTTGTTGATTGGTTGTACGGCAGTCCATTATCATTTAGTAATGGTTACTAAGAATACAAAGGACTTTAAGAATATTCGGAATATTCGGTTGGATAATTGGGTTCGGAGGAATTGAGTTCATATGTTATCCAGTGACGATATTGCGCTATCAATTTATCAGAATAAACCCGTGATAATTGTTGCACGACTCAATGTTTATGCTTAACTTTGCTGTATGGTAACACAAAAAGAGATAAAAGAAAAGACGAAGACGCGGCAGGAGAAGATAGGTGGCTATTTTCTTAATATGTCGCAACTCTCGTTTGCAGGAATGGTCATAGGGGAGATAACGCCGCTATTGAATGAAGATGCCGGCAGTAGTTATTGGGCTATTGCTTTGGGAGTCTTCGGTACGATACTATTTGCAATGATTGGTAATAAGATTCTTAAATAAAAATATCATGGACGGACTTACATTGATTTTTCTTATAGAATGCATCTTTGGTGTTGGTTTCCTTATTTGGCTCAACACCAAGAGCGGCAAGAAGTGGCTGGGAGAAGAATAGGCGCAGTTACAGAATAGTAAACGGGGTGGTACATGCTTTTTTTGCATGTACTACCCCGTTAAGGATTATAATGTTATAGTTCTTGGTGCTAATTCGCTTCCTTTCCAAAAAAAATATGGGTTCGACGAAAGATTTTCCGAATTCTTGTCAACACGTATTCAAAGATTCTTTATCTTTGCGTTATGGTTTAAAAACGATAAAGACCTTTGCTTATGAAACCGTTGACCTGTCTTTCTATCTTTTTTGTTTGCCTTTTGTTTGCCTCTTGCCAGAAAGTCGATTTCGGGGAAGAGACGGAGGTGCCGGAAGGCAAAGTCTTAGCGAAGTTTCAAGTCGGTATCTATGACATGATTCCGTTTGACAGGGTCAATGCAGCCAAGACTCGTTCCGAAGATATCGCGTCGTTGTGCAGACACCTTGACCTGGCCGTGTATCAAGGCGGCGAGCGTGTGGCCAAGGCCTCAAAGGATGCAGGCGACAAGGATTTCAATACACTCTCTGTCGCGCTTGCTCCGGGTGCGTATCATGCCGTAATCCTCGCACACAATCAGGACAAGAGCCCTACGACGACGGATGCAAAGAAGATAACGTTTAGCGGTGATATGTCCGATACTTTCCTGTGGAGCGAAGACATCACGGTCTCGGAGGACAAAGATTTGGAAAGAGAAGTTGTTATGCACCGTGCCGTAGCCATGGTGCGGATCGTTACCACAGATAATGTTCCTGAGAATGTGTCGGCTGTGCAATTTTATTATACGGGCGGCAGTTCAACCCTGGATGCTTTGTCGGGCGAGGGCTGCGTGAACTCACGACAGACAGTGAAGCGCACCATTACGGATGATATGAGAGGGAAAACGGCTACTTTCGAGATCTATACGTTTCCCAAAAGTGACAGCAAAGGCTTAAAGCTGGTGGTGACGGCCATCTCTCCCACAGGTCAGACTGTTTATACCCGTACCTTTGAGGTTGTGCCCGTCGCGCGCAACCAGATTACACAGTACAAGGGAGCCCTGTTTACCAACGGCACGACGGAAAGCGATGCATCCTCAAAGTTTTGTGTTATTACGAATGATGCGTGGACAACGCTGGACAAGACTTTTTGACCTAATTGTGCAACCGTTTGCATGATGTATATCAATATTTTTGCCTTATTTCCTTTTTGTTGCCTTGGAAAAGGCTTAAATTTGCAGTGCAACAATCAAAACAAGGTGAATACCTGAAAGCTGCAAGATAAACGACTTTTCTACAGGGCACATTTCTTATGGCACATTCAACATTGACAATGAGAGATATAGCCACGGCATTAGGCGTGTCGGTGGCAACCGTCTCGCGGGCGTTGAAAGACAGCCCGCGTATCAGTGAGGAACAACGTGAGAAGATCAAGACTTATGCCAAGGAGCATAACTATTATCCGAACGTGATGGCTGAAGGCCTGCGCAGCAACATATTGCGCCCTTCTAAGATCATTGGCGTCATTGTACCTCAGTTTGAACATTTCTATTTCTCTTCGGTCTTGAGTGGCATCAATCAGGAGGCGATGTCGCGCGGCTATACTATGATGGTCAGCGAGAGCATGGATGAATATGAGCGTGAGGCGCTTATCTGCAAGCGATACATAGAAAGCCGCGTCTGCGGAATTATCGTCTCGGAAGCCAAGAACACCGTTCGCTATGAGCATTTCCAGGAAGTGCTTGACAACCACATGCCGCTCGTCTTCTACGACCGTATCTGCACTGGCATCAACTGCGACCGTGTGGTGGTTGACGACTATCAGGGTGCTTTCAATGCCGTAAACTATATGATTGAGCGCGGCTGCCGGAACATTGCTTACTATGGATCTCCGATGACGATGGAGATCAGCAAGAATCGTTACAACGGCTATCGCGATGCCTTGTTGCGCAACGGCCTGAAGCCCGATGAGAAACTGTTCCGCATTTGCGACAACCGCTCTGATGCCGAGGCCATCACCCCCGACATCCTTTCCCAGGACAACATTCCCGACGGCTTCTTTGCCGTCAACGACGATACGGCTATCGGCATACTCTACACTGCCAAGCGCATGGGCTTCGACGTGCCGCAGGACATCAGTATCTGTGGCTTCACGAACGGCCAGCGAGCGGTCACCAGTGACCCGATGCTCACGACCGTGGAGCAGCGCGGTGTGCGGGTAGGCGAGGAAGCCGCCAATATCCTGATCAGTAAGGTGGAGGGGAAGCTGCCGATGGAGAAGATCGAGAAGCGCATCGTCCGGACACGGCTCGTCATCAGAGGAACAACGAAATAATTAAAAACAATATACTATGGACAATCAATTGAAAGAGAAGCCGAACATGTCGTTCTGGGGCTTGTGGAACCTGAGCTTCGGCTTCTTCGGCGTGCAGATAGCCTATGCGTTGCAGAGCGCTAATATCTCACGTATCTTCGCTACGTTGGGTGCAGATCCGCACTCACTGAGTTACTTCTGGATCCTCCCGCCGCTGATGGGTATCCTCGTGCAGCCGATCGTGGGTAGCTGTTCAGACAAGACCTGGTGCCGCTTTGGCCGTCGTATTCCTTACCTCTTTATCGGTGCCGCCATCGCTGTGCTCGTGATGTGTCTGTTGCCCAACTCAGGCTCCTTCGGTATGACGGTGAGCACGGCCATGGTCTTCGGACTGGTCGCGCTGATGTTCCTCGACACGAGCATCAACATGGCTATGCAACCGTTTAAGATGCTCGTCGGCGACATGGTCAACGAGAAGCAGAAAGGTACGGCCTATTCTATCCAGAGCTTCTTGTGCAACGCCGGCTCACTCGTGGGATATGTCTTCCCGTTCGTCTTCGCGGCCCTCGGCATCGCCAACACCGCGGCAAAGGGAACCATTCCCGACTCCGTGATCTACAGTTTCTATGTCGGTGCCGCCATCCTTATTCTCTGTGTCATCTACACGGTTTGGAAAGTGAAGGAGTGGCCGCCCAAGGAGTATGAGGAATATAACGGTTCGAAGAAGGAAGTAGCAGAGAAAGAGGAAGGGTCGAGCAACTGGTTCGTGCTGCTGAAGAATGCTCCCGCAACGTTCTGGAAGGTAGGACTGGTGCAGTTCTTCTGTTGGTTCGCTTTCATGTATATGTGGACCTACACCGCCGGTACCGTGGCTGACAACTGCTGGGGCACCACTGACGTGACGAGTGCGGGTTATCAGGAGGCCGGCAACTGGGTGGGTATCCTCTTTGCCGTTCAGGCCATCGGCTCCGTGATCTGGGCACCGATCCTCCCGAAGTTCAAGAACCGCAAGGTCGCTTATGCGCTGAGCCTTGTTCTCGGTGGCATCGGCTTCATCGCCTGTGCATTCATCCATGACCAGTATCTGCTGTTCATCCCGTTCCTGCTCATCGGCTGTGCCTGGGCAGCCATGCTTGCCATGCCGTTCACCTTCGTCACGAACGCCCTGCAGGGCTATGGCCATATGGGAGCCTACCTCGGTCTCTTCAATGGCACCATTTGTATTCCGCAGATCGTTGCAGCCGCCATCGGTGGTGCTCTCTTAGCGCTTGTCGGGTCTGTTCAGAGTCACATGATGGTCGTTGCCGGCATCAGTTTAGTGCTCGGCGCCTTTGCTGTGAAAGCGATCAAAGTGAAGTAAATATAGCTCAAGCATGTTGCTTGACGCATAGAGCCGCTTCGGCAGACAGCGTTTCCGCTCTTCGGTTGTTGTTTGCGTGAGGCGGCTTTTTGTGTTTCTGACAGATCGCAATTCCTTTGCAAGGATGGGTAACTACACAGCGTAATTTCTGAGTTCTGCCATCGTCTTCGCCCGTGTCGCGTTCCCGCCCCATACGTGTCACGATTCCGCCCCATACGTGTCACGATTCCGCATCATGCCCCGAAGTAGGCTCAGCGTCTAAATACACGCTGTCTACCGGCAACACCTATCCGGTTGTGGCTATGCCCTGGGGGTGGACCTATACTTATACCGCGGATAAAATAAGAGGGTTGAAGCAGACTCACCAGCCCAGTCCCTGGATCAACGACTATGGCCAGTTCTCCATCATGCTGGAGACGGAAGCTCCCGTGTCCAATGAAGACAACCGTGCGCTGTCGCTCTTCAACCGTGATGTCTACCGTCGCGGCCGACAGCGCTCGTGAGCAGATACATCAAAGGTTATAACTATTCGAATGACTTCCTCGACGGACTGGTCCATGTCACGGCAGCGGTAGAAACCTATCAGTTGCCGCAGACGCTCATTGCCGATTTCAAGTCGAAGCTGAGCACGGTAGGCGGCCAGGCGTTTCCAGCGGCTGTAGAATTAGAGGACAGTCTCGGACAAAAATTCGACATCACCTCCCTCCGTGGCAAGTATGTCTATATCGACCTCTGGGCATCGTGGTGCGTGCCCTGCATCAAGGAGATCCCTTCTCTGCTGAAGCTCGGAGAGGAAACGGCAAGCCAAACAGAATAAGCTGTCAGCAAATCGGACAGCGATTGCTTGACTATGGTATGGGCAAACAGTCCGACAACAGGCTCAACCTTCAAATGAATTTCCATATATGTTGCGATACTCTTTCTCGAAGAGATGGGTAACTTCTTGGGCTTCCATTTGCAAACCTATCTTTTTTAGCGCCTTGACATGATATTTAAAGGCATTTTCATCTAAGGAATCATAATACTTGATAATTTGTGCATAACGGATCGCTGACTTGTATTCTTCCGCATCGAAAGCAGCCTTCATCCTGCTGCTTAATAATGGCAGCAAGCGGTTGTCTATCTCGCTCTTTATTGAATCAAGGCTTGATTGATTCATATCTTGTAAGAATTTTCCTCTGCTCAAGAGTTCAAAGAGCTGTTCATCAGAGGGTTTTTGCTCTTCATTCAATATAACCGATAACGTGAGATAGTCACAGTGAAAACTGGCGTTTGTCTTGAGCCTGAACACATTGTTTCCATAAACTAAGCTTATGCCGTCAATTTCTATCAATACTTTTCGGAGATGGCTTATAGTGACGCTTCTTAGATTCTTTATCTTCTCAGGTGTCTTGTCAGGCCACAGCAGGTTACCGAGCGCATGCGATGATATGCCGTCTTCGGTATGTGACAGTAGCAGGCAAAACAATTCTCTCAGTTTGGATGTAAACAGGTAGCTGATGTCCTTATTCTGACGGTTGTATGCCGCAAACGTGCCGAAAATAAGTACCGTGTTGGGTGCATGGACTTCCTTGACCTCAGTATTGAGGTCGTTGATGTCAAGTAAGCGCATCTTCTTCCTGCGCAAGAGGTAATAGACTATTCCTGCCGCCGCCAGAATCGCCAGGCTGCCGCCTGTTAACCATATCCAAAGTTTGTTGGCCTCAGGAGCCTCCGACAGTTTGTCAAACTCTGCGGAAGATATGGGAGGAACATTGATGCTGTAAATATTAAGTACGGATCTCCTGTCGTCCTTAAATTCTTGCACCGTGGCAATCATACGGTCCGTATTAGCATCGAGATAGATGTTGGCGTTGGTCAATATCTGGTCAGAGCGGATAGGAATGGAGTCGCCCATGATCTGATAATCACCATCGTTAATGTTGAATCTGAAGAGGCGTAAATGTGAGTGGGAAAGAAACTCGGAATAGCATAGGGTATAGATATACTGGCCGTCGATAATCATGTTTCTGACGGGAACCATGTTCTCCTTTTCTTTCCATTTAGCTTCCCACATTTTGCGTATTGTGTGTTTCAAGGTGTCAATGCGGTAAAGATCGTAAAAGTATTTTCTGCCTACAGTCTGGCTTCCGGAGCTGTTGCCCATTCCGCCGAAGAGATAGATCCAACGTCCCTTGCTTGCCATAGAAACAAAATAACGGTGAGGAGCGTATCCTTTCAGGTGGTGTTTCTTCCATTGATGCGAGTTTATGTCATAAGAAACGAGTTCGTCGCTGTAAGTCATGGATCCAAAACCGCCAAAGATAATCTGCCGTCGGTTGCGCGCGTCGAAGCATGTTCCATGATGGTGACGCTGCGAGGGAAGCTGGACGGTGCTTTCCGTACGCCAAGTCATAGCATGGAGGTCAAGGCTCGCTACGGATGGAGCTTGTTCTGGCTTATAGTCTTGGAAGACCTCATAGGCAAACAGCCGTTTGTCTCTTATGTCGAAGAAATTCATGCCAAGGTCTATTTTCAAAGGGCATGGCGAGGCGTAATGCCTAACGGATGTCTTCCGGGTTCTTAAGTCAAAGTCGAGGAGCTTTGAAGCTGAGAAATAATAGATGTGAGAGTTTCTCTGGTCGAATGACACCCCTGCCGGTGCTGGCTGATTCATTGTTGTGAGCTTTTTCCAATGGTATGAGTCGTTTATGATCCAGTAAGGGTTGCTGACGTGTCCTGTCAGATCGCCTTTGCTGTCGTAAACATTGTTGCCATGGGTCTCGTCCAGTGGAAACAGGTATGACTTGGAATCTCCGGACACAGAGAGATTCTTGATGCTGATAGCAGGTACATCAATCAGGTAGTCGCTCCTGCCAAACCAGATGTCGGGCTTGATTCGGTCGGGAAGGTCAGGACAGCTGACGACCTGCCGCTGGCCGTTTATATACATGGAGATTTCCTTTTCCTTGAGATGGAAGGTTATCTTCACGTGGAACCATTTGTTGTCAGGAATAATGGTTGTCGGATATTTGGCTACTATTAACTTTCGTACTCCTTCATCGTTTAACTCGAAATCATCGTCGGCATATAGGTCAAGAAACAGATTGTAGATCTTTTTACCTCCGTTGTCTATGATCCGGAAGATGTAGCCAAGATTGTCTCTCGATAGAATTTTCATCTGAAACTCTATCGTCATTTGATTTTTGAACGAGGGATGGGTCTTGGTAAATACCTGATATGAGGTGCGCTTGTCTATCATGTTCTTAGGGTGTAGGAACATTAGGCCTTGCGCTGACGCTTTTACTGAGATGGCAACAATGATGAGAACAATTAGAATCGGCAAAGTCAGAAATCGTTTTATCATTTTGATGCAGTTGGATTAAAATATATGTTTTTAATTCTTCCGGGCGCTAATGGTTTGGGGAGGATGCTGCGTATTAGCCCCTTTAATTGTTACAAAAGTACAATAAATATTCATAACTGCCAAATATTGATGGGCTTTTCTCAATTCTTCCTCATCGTAATTGGTTTTAAGGCCGATTCTATTGGGTGCAGCTCCTCCGTCCTTGAGGTTGAGCGTTAACACAATATGAACGGCAGTTTGCTAAAGATGCAGAAAGGAAATGTAAGCGACTTTAGTCTGGCCGATGTGTCACCCGGAACTTATATATTAAAGGCTCTTGCCGGCAAGAAAACATATATTTATAAGGTTATACGTTATTAACTGCCAGATTTGCCGGCTTAATATTAACCGAAGTTTGGTATAACACTAAATATTAATGTGTTTTAGGCGAGGTTAACCCATAATTAACCCTGCCTTTAACCATACTTCTTTTATCTTTGCATCGAAATTCTTTAACCATTAAAACTAAAATTCTATGCAGATCAAACAAATGCTGTTTTGGTTGATGTCTCTATTAATATCGGGGACGTTGACTTCAATGATGACATCATGCAGTGATGATGATTCAGATTCCGGTTCGTACGGAGTTGGTACTATAACGGGTGTGATTACCGATGACTACAATGCTCCATTAGGTGACGTACAGGTGACGGTCAATGGAACTGACCAAAAGACCTCTACCAATGCCAATGGTGAATATACGCTGGAAAATGTACCTATTTCCAAGACCATTCTTACTTTCGAGAAGAATGACTACCAGACCATCAGCGTGACAGTCACTCCCAAGAGCTATACGTCTCAGCGCGCCTTGGTTAATGCGAGTATGGAGTATGCTGCAGCCCATATCCGCGGAACCGTGCTCGACGCAAAGCGTGGAAACGTACCGATGAAAGGAGTAAAGGTGAGCATAAGTGACGCTTTATCTACTGTGACTGGCGACGATGGTACTTACACCATAGATAATCTGCCATTAAAGTCTTATACGGTGACTTTCTCTTATGATGGGTATGAGACCGTTACGCGCACTATAGGCATCGACGGATTTACGGAGGGTACTGCGAATATCGACGTAACGATGGGAGCGCGCCAAATCCTGCCTCACAAGACACTTGACGACTTGCTGAACTGCGACCTTTGGGCGTTCTCCGAGATTAGAGGTGGACGCAACGCCGAGAACTATCCTCATTGGGACTGGTCGACCGACTTCATGGCAACGCTCGACTTCTATGGGCAATGGGAAGAGCAGAATGAAGGAACTACCTTGCAGATTAAAAATGATGCAGCCAGCCAGGCCAATCCCGCTAACCTCAACCAGTTTGATTCTTATGTGTTTGGACGCAAGCATATTACTGAGGACAATAAAATCATGACCATTCAGTGTCGTACCCATAACTCTACCGCTGATGATCCCGCTGTTTGGGGCGTTCAGGTTGTGGATATGTCGCAGGCTAATCCTACGGCTGTCAAGTTAGGCGAAAATCGCACATTGGCACAGGAGAACTATGCAAGCGAGGTGTTCGACTTGAGCGACTATGTTGGTAAGGATATTGTTATAGCCATCGGCTTATATCGCGCACGCACCGGCGACTATTACAAGCAGTTGGTATTGCGCCGTCTGGCATTCAATAATAAGGCGGTTCCCGAGGGCGACTGGGGCTGGTTGTCAGGAACACCCATCAACAATGAGCTCTCAAGTTGGGCGCTCACTCGCGAGATGGTTCGTTCGGCCATGCCGCTCAATGTTTATCATTTCAGCGGCATATCGCCACAATCCGGAAACAGAGACAACTATGGCGCTGCTTATCATGCTTGGAGGGATGTGCAGCATATTGGTGCCCTTTGGTCTTTCGTGCCTTTACACAAAGACACAGAGCCGTTTGCAGGTGAAGGATTCGTGATGAAGACCAATGGTGGCGGTACGGCGGTAAGTCTCACTGAGCCGCAAGCTTACTTCTATGCCAAGTTCAACATTCAGGACGGTCACAATCATTTAGCGCTCCGTTGTCGTAACTTCAGTGGAAATGCAACTTATGTGAAGTTGGCAGCCATCGACGACAATATGAATGTCAAGTATATCCAGCCTTCAGCTACGTCGACGGCCGCAAGCTGGGGTAATGCAGACCATGGCTGCTTCTGGTTCGTTCACGAGAATGGAGGCAGCGGTTCGCCGGAGAGCTATGCTTTGTTCGACTTTGACCTGTCACAGTTCAATGGGAAAGATGTTACCCTTGTGTTAGGAGTTTTCAAAGGTACCGACAATGGTGATGAGAATAAGTTGTGTATCTATAGTGTGGATCTCAATTAATTGGCAAACATAAACTTATAGAATAAATATGAAAAAGACAATTCTTTTAGTCTTGTCCATCTTCAATTTTCTCATTGTCTGTTCATGCAGTGAGGACGAGAAGATGAAGAGCATTCCTTACGATATCAGTGGTGAGCCTCTCCCCACCGAGCAGGGGGCTGACAAGGCCGTGATGGATATAAAGCGGTCAATGGCCATCGTGGATTCTTCCATGCTGCATTATTTTAAGGATGGCTCTACGGCCATGTCGCGTTATTATAACCCCTACACGAACACCGCCTCGTCGGAACTGGGCAGCGTATGGATGTATACCTCGGCCATTGAGGCCGTAAACTCTGTGATGGAGGCTCTGAAGAACAGTCAGAGTGCGGTTCCCCAGCTGTATGCCGACAACTTCAACCGCTACGCGCAGTTGCTTGAAAAACTCTATGACGGGCTGGATTATTATAAAGGTTCTTTCACCCTTACCTCTTACACACAGACTAAGAAGTGGACAGCGTATGCCGTCGATCGTGCCAAAGAGAAGGGACAGGCCAATATGGAGGGAGTCCTCAATGTTTATGATGATCAGGAGTGGCTTATCCGTGAGATGCTGAGATCTTACCGCATTACGGGAAAGGCAGACTATCTTGCACAGGCCGAATATCTTACCGATTATGTGCTTGACGGCTGGGACTGCTATCCGGATGCTGACGGCAACGAATATGGCGGCATCACCTGGGGACCTGGATATGTAACCAAGCATTCGTGCAGTAACGGTCCGTTGGTGAGCTCCTTGGTGTGGTTGTATGAAGCCTATCGCACCAAAGACGATAAGATTACCTATCGCAAGATAGATAAGAATCTGAACCGTTATGAAGTGACTGCTAAGAAGGCTGACTACTATCTGGAGTTTGCTAAGAAAATCTACGCCTGGCAGAAACGATATCTCATGATGCCTTCGGGTGTCTATTACGATTTGGTGGGTGCTACGGCCAACTCTCCGCAGTTCGAGACCGTGAATGGTATCCGTTACCGTAAGGGGCTTGCTCTGACTCAGCCCTCAGGCACTGCTTACACATATAATAGTGGTACGATGTTGTCAGGTTGTTCCGACCTCTATCGGGTCACGCGTGTGGACAGCTATGCCGATGATGCTAAAAACTTGGTAGCGGCCACCTTCTCGGAGTTTGCCAAAAAGGACGCGGACGTAGAAAACTATTATTCGTATCCATTGAGTGGATTCAGCACTTGGTTTAATGATGTTTTGCTTCGTGGCTATTTGGCAGCGGAAAAACAGAATATAGATGCGAAGGTGAGCATTGAAAGCTACCAGAACAATCTCGATTACGCGTGGGCCAAGTTCAGAATGGACGGAATCTTACCAGTCAACTTGCTTTTGGGCTGGAACCTTTCGTCTGCCAACAACAACGTAGAGGCTATGTTTAGTTTCTCCTATGCTTCAGAATATGCCATGCTGGCTAACTACCAGTTTTCTAATACAAGTGAATAGTTTCATTGCACATTAAGAAATGAGCTCAGTCCGGGAACCTCTCTGCTTGACGGATTGTCTGAAGAGCGTGAGGGTTCCTGAGCTATGCTACCTAAAAATTAGGAACATGAATACAAGAAGAATGGGTCTGATGCTTGTCTCCTTATCTATGGCTTGTCTCACTGTCAGTGCGCAGGACATTAAGGTACAGGGTAAAGTAATTGACCAGAACAATGAACCCGTTATTGGAGCCACAGTAACAGTGAAAGACACGAAGATATCGGTGGTGACGGATATAGACGGTAATTTCATTATCAGTGCCCCATCCAATGGAAAGTTGGTCATCAACTATATTGGTATGGATCCTGTCACCCAGGATGTGAAGGGAAGACATCAGATATCCGTGCGGATGACGGAGAGTGAAAACCTGTTGCAGGATGTGGTAGTAGTAGGATATGGCGTTCAGAAGCGTGGATCTATCACTGGGTCTGTGGCAGCTGTCAAGGGCGACGAGATGGTGCGTACGAAGAACGAGAACCCGCAGAATATGTTGACTGGACGCGTTGCGGGCGTGCGTGTGTGGCAAAAAAGTGCTGAGCCTGGCAGCTACCGTAACGACTTCGACGTGAGAGGTATGGGAGCGCCGTTGGTCATTATTGACGGTGTACCCCGCGAGATGAGTGATTTCCAGCGCATGAATGCCAACGACATTGAGGATATTTCTGTATTGAAGGATGCGTCGGCTTCTATTTATGGTCTGCGTGCCGCTAATGGCGTGGTGTTGGTTACTACGAAAAAAGGTTCAGTGGGCAAAACTAAAGTGTCCTACAATGGATCTTATACCATACAGCAGCCTAAGAGTATGCCAAAGTTGCTTAATGCATACCAGTCGATGGATCTCTACAATGAGAGGGCTATGAATAATGTGAATGGCGGAGCTCCCGTGTTTACTGAAGATTACTATGAGGCTTTCAGAAACGGAACACGTCGTCAGACCAACTGGAATAAACTTATTTTTGCAGACACGGCACCCGAGTCCAACCAGAACGTTACCGTTTCCGGTGGAAATGAAAAGACACAGTATTTCTTGAGCTTCGGTTATCTGTACCAGAAGGGCTTGTTCAAGTCCGGCGATTTGAATTACTCCAAGTATAACTTTACATCGAATATTACGACGGAAATATTCCGCGGAATGAAACTTGATGTGAAAATCAATGGCATGAGTGACGTGCAGAACAATCCTTATTCATCATCCGTTGACATTATCCGCAACTACTGGCGGCAAGGCGTGCTCTATCCTGCCTATGCTGATGCAGCGAACACCATGCTCAATTATGAGGGTCTGGATTTGGAAGAAAATGCTGTAGCAGAGATGACTTCGGCCATTTCCGGCTACAAAAAGTACAAGCAAAAACAGTTGCAGACATCTGCTACGCTGTCGTATGATCTTGGTACATTGTGGAGCGTCTTGAAAGGACTTTCCATGAAGGCCATGCTTAGCTACGACTACAGACAAAACAACAACTCGCTCTATCGGAAAGCATATTATCAATATGCTTACGACCCGACGACAGATACATATACGCAGAAACTCTACTCTACAAGTTCGCCGAGCAAACTGACTCGTGAGCATTATGATGCCCAGCAGTTCCTTAATCAATACACGCTTAATTATCTCCGTGATTTTGGCAAACACAACGTCTCTGCCGTATTTGGCTTTGAGTCTCAGCGTCGGTTAGGCGACAATTTCTATGCTACGCGTAACCTTGCCTTCAGTTCGCCTTATTTGTTCAATGGCGTTGAAGACGGTCAGATCGGCAACAGCTATCCTAACGGTGTGTATGCTGTTAACTACAATGCCTTTATCGGGCGAGTAAACTACAATTATGCAAGCCGGTATCTTGTTGAAGGACAGTTCCGCTATGATGGCAGTTCGCAATTCGCTCCCGGTCATCGTTGGGGATTTTTCCCGTCGGTATCCTTGGGATGGGTTGCTTCAGAGGAGCCATGGTTTAAGAAAATAGCTTTTCTTAAAGATGTTGATCAGCTGAAATTCCGTATGTCTTATGGTGAGATGGGTGATGATTCCGGTGCCAACTACGACTGGGTTTCAGGCTATACCTATCCTTCGACCAGCGGAAATGCCGAGAACGGCTATTACAACCAGTATGCGCCCGGCTACATATTTGGAGGAAAGTTTGTCTATGCCGCCACGCCTATGGCCATACCCAACGAGAATATATCATGGTATAAAGCTAAATCGTTTGATGCAGGTGTGGACTTTGATTTCGGGAATGGACTGTTCGGCTTTTCCTTTGATTATTTCAACAGGAAAATGACGGGATTGTATGAATACCGCAACTCCGTATTCCCCACAGTAATTGGCGCTAATCCGCCGAGAGAGAATGTAAACAGCAGCCGTAATTTCGGTCTGGAGCTGGAACTTCGTCACAGGTATCGCATAGGAAGAGACATCAATTACAATGTCAAGGCCATCGCCACTATCACACGCCAGAAATATCTTACTGCCGTGCAGAATGGCCCATATTCAAACGCTTATGATCAGTGGAGGCACGACAATCTCAATAATCGTTACCAAGGCGTTCAGTTCGGTTACGAGGGAGCGGGAAGGTTTCAAAACTGGGACGATATTTGGGATTACACCATCTATCACGAGCGCGACGTATTGCCGGGAGATTATAAATATCAGGACTGGAACGGCGACGGCGAGATCAGCAGTCTTGATGAGCATCCTTTCGCCTACGACCAGACACCTTGGATGAACTACAGCCTTAGTTTTGACTGTACATGGAAGGACTTTGATTTCAGTATGTTGTGGCAGGGCTCTGCCTTAGGCTCCATGTCTTATGCTGAGCCTCTTTACTCAATATGGGGATCGAGCCAGGGTGCGGGAGGCGCTTTGGAGCAATACTGGGACCGGTGGCATCCAGTTGATGCAAATGCCGACCCCTATGATCCGGCTACAGAGTGGGTTGAGGGCTATTATGCCTATACAGGGCATTATCCCTATTCCAATTCTGACTTTAACCGTGTGAGCACTGCTTATCTCCGTCTGAAGCAGATAGAATTAGGCTATACATTACGTCGCATCAAGGCTCTGCCTTCTCTCAGCGTCCGTTTCTATGTTAATGCTTATAACCTGCTTACCATTACAGGTGTGAAATTTGTTGACCCAGAGCATCCGAGTGACGATCTTGGACGTCTCTATCCGCTGAACCGTACTTATACAATGGGTCTTCAAGTGTCTTTCTAATAGAATAATGTAAACAAATCATGAAAAAAGTATTCTTATTTATAGCCTCGGTCTTGCTCTGCACGTCCTGTGCCGATCTTGATGTGGCCCCCAAGAATGTGGTTACGTCTGACCAGCTGTTTTCTGATGAGTCAGGCATGGATATCTATCTGGCCAGACTGTACAGCTATATGCCGTATGAGGATTTTAAGTATCAAGGGCAGTGGGGATTCAACTTCAACGGCTGGCTTGTCAGTCTTGGCATCGAAGGCACTGGAGAGTGCCTTGACCGTGATGGCATTTGTCGTGCTTTCACGGGTGAAGACACTCCATATTGGGGTATGGCTTTTTCGGAGTTGCGCGAGGCAAACAAGCTCATAGAGGATCTTCCGAAATACAAGTCAAACTATTCTGAGATGATGTACAACCATTATCTTGGAGAAGCCTATTACATTCGTGCGACGGTATTTTATACTATGGCTAAGCGTTTTGGAGGCGTGCCACTTGTGACGCATGTCATCAACTATCCCGACGAAAGCGACAAGCTTGAGGTGCCTCGGTCGTCGGAAGAAGAGACGTGGGACCAGGTGCTTGCCGATTATGACAAAGCCATTGAGCTCTTGCAGCCCACGAGCCCTAAGAGCGGTTACTGCAACAAATACAAGGCCTTGGCCTGGAAGTCGGAAGCTATGCTCTATGCCGGATGCGTAGCCAAGTACAATGAGACGGTAAACGGTAATCTTACAGGCCTTGGCAAGAAAACAGGTGTCAGGGTGATCGGTTTTGCGCCAGATCGTTGGGAAGCTGCCTCCAAGAAGTACTTCACGGAGGCCTACAAGGCTGCTAAGGAGGTCATTAAATCTGGTAAATACAGTCTTTATACCAAGAAATGGTCTGCCACGGATAAAGATGCTCAATACCAAAACATGATTGATATGTTCTTTGACAGTAGCAGTCCTGAGAACATTGATGTCAAAGAATACAGCTATCCTACGACAGCCCATGGCTACGATGCCTATAATGCGCCTTATATGTATCACATGCCGCTATCCGGCGGAATGTGCCCCACTTCAGATTTCATGCAGTTGTTCGATGGCTTCGACCGTTACAACGATGGCAGCATCCGCGTTACCGACGGAACCAATTGCGGCAACGGCCACTATTTGCTTTATGACAGTCCGATGGGCATCTTTGCCAACGTGGAGCCTCGTCTTCGTGCATGGGTCATCTATCCGGGAGACACCCATCGTGGTGATGTTCAGGATGTCAAGATGGGAACCTATGTCGGCGATACTCCGATCAGCCCGTTCTTTGATGATTATTCTTATGCTACGTCGCAAAAGACATTTCAGCAAACCGATGCTTATACGCAAAAACCGAAGTTACTGTATATGAGTCCTAACTCTGGCTCAGCACAGGAGAAGGTAACGCTCGATGATGGCACGACGATAAATGCTTCCGGTACAGATGGACCTTTCTATGCCAATGGCGAAGCTACGCTGACAGGCATATATGTGAGAAAATATCTTAATCCTGATCCCTCTTCTTTGATTGGAGAAGGAAAATGTGGTCAGAACTTCATTCTCATGCGTTATGCAGAAGTGTTGCTCAACATGGCCGAGGCCGCTGTAGAACTGTCTGAGGCAGGTGTAACCTCTCCCGATGGTGACGACTTGCTTCAGCAGGCAACTGATGCCGTGAACGAAATCCGCAAGCGAGCCGGTGCCGATTTGCTCACAAGCAAGTTGGAGGCCACCGACTATGGACGAAACATTGTGCGCAAGGAACGCCGTAAGGAGCTGGCCTTCGAAGGCAAGAACAAGTGGGACATTCGTCGTTGGCGAGTCAACCACTATGAAGGACGTGACGGCTTCTGGGGTGAGACGCGGGACAAGTCAACCTACAGCAACAATGAGCAATACCGTTTCCACGGTTTCTATCCCTTCTATTCGACCAAGGCTAAGAAATGGTTCTACGATGAGCATTTCCAGGCCATCAGTCAGAAGACATTCAGCTATTCGGTGCTCGACTACTACTGGGCCATTCCTTCGGGCGAGGTCACAAAGAGTGCGGTCATTGATCAACAACCCAACAGATAATATATTTTACCTATGAAAATAAAGAATATATCTTTAGCATATTTGCTTGTCTCATTGCTTGCATTCACGTCTTGCGATATGTTTGAACTCGACAATTACAATGAGCCAAGCGAGACATTACATGGTGCTGTCGTAGATAGTGAAACGGGCGATTCCATTCAGACCGACCAAGGTTCAGAAGGCATACGTGTGCGAATGGTACAGCTCGATTACAGCAAGAATCCAGACGAGGGGTTAGACTTCTACTGCATGCCCAACGGTTCCTTCAACAATACAAAGGTTTTTGAGGGCATCTACAACGTTCGTGTCGATGGACCTTTTGTCCCTATCTTCCGTGAGGATCCCAACGGCACTCCTTTAGCCAACGGAACCCAAACCGTGAAGATTAAAGGCTCTACCGAGTGCATTTTCAAGGTCAACCCTTTCCTGCGAGTTGAATTCGTGGGTTATCCTACCGTTTCTAACGGGCAGATCACGGCCAAAGTAAAGGTGACGCGTGGCATCTCGCGCGAAGACTTCAAGTCACTGATAGAACCGACTGGCAAATATGATGATTCGTATGCCAATGTCACTGACATCCAATTGTTTGTCAGCTATTCGTCCTCTGTCGGCTATCGCGCGCGTGACGAGCGCTGGTCCAATGCCATTGAATATAGTGGCGACTCGTTCGATAAGTTGTTGGGTCAGCCCGTAACAATCAAGTCTAAAGAAGCGGTTTCTATCCCGTCTGGCCGTCATGTTTTTGTTCGTGCTGCTGCACGAATCAATTATGATACACCTGTGGGTAGCGGAACGCGTCGTTGGAACTATAGCAAGCCCATGGAAGTTATCATACCTTAGACCTTCCGTAATGGTTTTTTAGATTAAATGAGTGTGCGCATGCCGTGAAATACCGGCATGCCTTTTTCTTTAGACAATTTGTTTGCATGAAACCAATCAAGACAACAATTTTCACAAAGCCTTCTTTGTTCATCATGACTGCTCCTCTGCTGACCTGTGTATTGTTATCAGGTCTGTCAGCGCTTGCACCTGTTACAGGAGCAAGCGCGCAGACTGTTGATAAAACCCCTAAGGAAAAAACAACGTTCCAAACGGCAGGTGCATGGAAACCCGTGACCGATATTCGTTCCGACCTTGTGATGGTTTATGGCATGAGTGATAGCTTTGGCCAGCGGCTGAAGTCATGGCGTGATCACGGCTATCATGCTCATTATATGACAGGCATCGCCTGGGGAGAATATCAAGACTATTTCACAGGAAAATGGGATGGTCTATGGCATCTTGACGAAGGACAGAAAACCATGCAAGGTGATACTATTTGGCATGGACATCTCATACCTTACATTGTGCCTACGTACAATTATCTGAGCTATTTCAAGATACGTAATATCAAACCAGCCATAGACCAGGGCGCTGATGCTATTTTCCTTGAGGAGCCTGAGTTTTGGGCTCGTGCCGGATACAGTGAGGCGTTCAAGCGTGAGTGGCAGCAGTATTATGGATTTCCATGGAAGCCACAGCACGAGTCGGCAGAAAATACCTATCTCTCCAATAAATTGAAATATCATCTTTATTATCGTGCTCTTGACGAGTCGTTCCGTTATGCAAAGGCATACGGAAAGACAAAAGGCATGAATGTAAAATGCTATGTCCCCACCCATTCTCTTCTCAACTATTCTCAGTGGCAGATCGTATCGCCAGAGGCCAGCTTGGCTTCTATGGAAAGTTGCGACGGGTATATTGCTCAAGTGTGGACGGGAACATCGCGTGAACCAAACTATTTCAATGGTGTTGTCAAGGAGCGGGTTTTTGAGACGGCCTATCTTGAATATGGCTGTATGGAATCTATGACCCGTCCCACTCATCGGAAAATGTTCTTCCTGACTGACCCCATCGAAGACAGGGCTAAGGATTGGAGCGATTATAAGCGCAATTATCAGGCTACGTTCACGGCCGAACTGATGTGGCCTGCGATAGACAACTTTGAAGTCATGCCGTGGCCGGATCGCATTTATGAAGGGCTGTATAATGAGAGTGCCGTAAGTAAGCGGAAGATACATATACCACGCTTCTATTCCACCCAGATGCAGGTCATGATTAATGCGCTTAACGATGTGCCGGCATCCGACAGCCGGGTTTCCGGCAGCCACGGCATCAGCATTGCCATGTGCAACAGCCTGATGTTTCAACGTTCTTTCCAGCCCATAGAGGGTTACGACGACCCACAATTAAGCAACTTCTATGGTGAGGCTTTGCCTTTGGTTAAGCGTGGTGTGCCGGTGAGCATTCTTCATCTGGAGAATACTGGCTATGCTGACACATGGAAAGATGTGCGTGTACTTCTTCTCTCATATTCTAATATGAAGCCGATGGATGAGGCACAAAACCGCAATATTGCCCAATGGGTACGCCAAGGCGGCGTGCTGGTCTTTTCGGGTCGTGACAAAGATCCATTCCAACACGTGCATGAATGGTGGAACACCAACGGAAAATCCTATAAGGCTCCTTCTGAGCACCTTTTTGAACTTATGGGCATACCTCAGGAGGCTGATCAAGGGCGTTATCAGGTTGGCCAAGGCTCTGTTTATGTCATTAGGGAAGATCCCAAGGAATATGTCTTGACATCGGGAGCTGACAAACAGTTGGTCAGTACGGTCAGGCGAGCATACGAGGATGATGCCAAGGCCGGTAAGTTGGAACTGAAAAATTCGTTTTGTTTGAAACGGGGCAATTATTTGCTTGCCAGTGTGCTTGATGAAAATGCAGTTTCAGACAAGCCGCTTGTCTTGAAAGGACTGTTCATAGATCTCTTTACCAACACATTGCCTGTGGTCACCCAGAAGATCGTTCTCCCCGGCGAGCAGGCCTTTCTTTACGATTTGAGCCGGATAAAGGATAAGAACCGTCCGCAGGTCATCGCGGCTGCGTCGCGGCAGTATGACGAGCATATCACGGCCAACAGTTATTCGTTTGTGTCTAAAAGTCCAAAGAATACCACCAATGTGATGCGCATTTTTCTTCCAAAGGCTCCTGTAAACGTGCGTATCGATGCGCTAAAGGCTTCGTACAAGTGGGATAAGCGCAGCAACACCTTGCTTGTGGGGTTTGAAAACAGTCCCGATGGCGTGGCTGTGAGAATAAATTGGAAGTGAGCCCACTGTGTTTCGCGCTGCGTGTGAATACTGACCCAAAAATTTTAGGTTGAGTGAGGCAATAATTCTAAGCTTTATAGTTATTATTATAGGAAATATCAATCAATAAATCATGCAACTGTTTAAGAGAATAACAATTTCATTACTTGCGGTCTGTGCCGTGCCATTGTCCATTAGGAGTGCGGATGTGGTGGATTATGTCAATCCGCTTGTTGGCTCTGAATCTAAATACACGCTGTCCACCGGCAACACCTATCCTGTGGTGGCCATGGTGGACCTATACTTATACCGCGGATAAAATAAGAGGGTTGAAGCAGACTCACCAGCCCAGTCCCTGGATCAACGACTATGGCCAGTTCTCCATCATGCCGGAGACGGGAGCTCCCGTGTTCAATGAAGACAAGCGTGCCAGTTGGTTTTCGCATAAGGCTGAGCAGGCTACACCTTATTATTATAGAACTTATCTGGCCGACTATGATGTGACAGCCGAGATCGTGCCTACGGAGCGGGCGGCTATGTTCCGTCTTACTTTCCCCAAAAGCGACAGCTCGTTCGTCGTTGTCGATGCCTTCGATAAGGGTTCGTCGGTAACCATTCTGCCGGGTGAGAATAAGATAGTTGGCTATACAACAAAGAACAGTGGGGGAGTGCCCGATAACTTCAAAAACTATTTTGTGCTTGTGTTTGATCATCCCTTCACTTACCGCTATGCGGTGGCCGACGGTCGTCTCGATGCCGGTAAGCTCAGCTCCACATGCGACCATGCCGGAGCCATCGTGGGTATCAAGACTCTTCGCGGCGAGCAGGTGCATGTGCGTGTGGCCTCTTCTTTCATCAGCCTTGAACAGGCCGAGCGCAACTTAGCCGAACTTGGCAACGACAACTTCGAGACGCTCAAGCAGAAAGGTCGTCAGCGTTGGAACGACGTGCTTGGAAAGATAGAGGTCGACGATGACAACGTGGACAATCTCCGCACTTTCTATTCATGCCTTTACCGTTGCGTGCTGTTCCCGCGCCAGTTCTTCGAGTACGGTGCCGACGGCCAGCCTGTCCACTACAGTCCATACAATGGGCAGGTGCTGCCCGGCTATATGTACACCGACACTGGATTCTGGGACACCTTCCGCGCGCTGCTGCCCTTTGTCAATCTCGTTTATCCCTCAGTGAGCAGCCGTATCCAGGCAGGTCTTGTCAACGCCTACAAGGAGAGTGGCTGGCTGCCTGAATGGGCTTCGCCGGGTCATCGGGGTTGCATGGTGGGCAACAATTCTGCTTCTGTCGTAGCCGATGCATACCTCTGTGGCATACGGGGGTACGATGCCGAGACGCTGTGGAAGGCGGTAGTGCATGGTGCCAACGGCGTGCATCCCACCGTGCAGTCGACCGGACGGTTGGGGTATGAGTATTATAATAAATTAGGCTATGTGCCTTACGATGTTAACATCAAGGAGAATGTGGCACGCACGCTTGAATATGCCTATGACGACTGGTGTATCTACGAGTTTGGCAAAGCCTTGGGCAAGAGCCAGAAGGAACTGGCTCCCTTCAAGAGACGGGCGCTCAATTATCGCAATGTGTTTGACAAGGAAACACGGCTCATGAGAGGCCGCAATCAGAATGGTACGTTCGAGTCACCGTTCAATCCTCTGAAGTGGGGCGATGCCTTCACGGAGGGAAACAGCTGGCACTACTCTTGGTCAGTGTTCCACAACCCCAAGGATCTCATCTTGCTGATGGGCGGCCGCCAGGCTTTCTGCGCCATGCTCGACTCGGTGTTTGACCTTCCGCCGGTCTTTGATGCCAGCTATTATGGACAGGTTATCCACGAGATCCGTGAGATGCAGATCATGGGAATGGGCAATTATGCCCATGGCAACCAGCCTGTGCAGCACGCCATTTATCTTTATGACTATGCCGGTCAGCCTTGGAAAGCACAATACTGGATACGTGAGGTAATGGATCGCCTCTATTCAGCCCATCCCGACGGATATTGCGGCGACGAGGACAATGGACAGACATCTGCCTGGTATGTCTTCTCGGCCCTTGGCTTCTACCCTGTTTGTCCGGGTTCTGGCCAGTATGTGTTGGGCACGCCTTATTTCAAGCGGGTGAAGCTGCATTTGGAAAACGGGAACAGCGTCGACATCAGCGCCCCCGCCTGCAGCAAGGACAATCGCTTCATACAGTCGGTGAATTTGAATGGTAAGCCCTACAGCCGCAACTATCTCTTGCGTTCTGACCTGATGAAGGGTGCTTCGCTCCGGTTCGAGATGGGAGCAACACCCAACAAACAACGTGGTACGGCTGAGGACGACGCTCCTTATTCGTTTGCCAACGAAAAGTAAACGGCAACAACTGATGGCACTGTGCTCCGTGAGTCGCCTTGCCTCGCGGAGCATGGACTTGGCGTGAATCTATAGGCAACAAATAAAACTATTAATACAATGCAAAAACGAAGTTTGTTATTATCCGTGTTCGTCTTTCTGTCGTTCGCTTTGAGCGCCCAGGATCTATCGGTGTGCTCTTTCAACATACGTTATATGATCGCCGAGGACAGCGTGCGTCATGACAATTGGGCTCGCAGGCAGTCGCAGCTGTGCGCACTGCTCAACTGTGAGTGTCCCGACATTTTCGGGACCCAGGAAACGCTCTATCCGCAGCTGTGCGACCTGCTGCAGGCGATGCCCGACTATGCTTATATTGGCGTGGGACGCGACGACGGAGAAAAAGGCGGGGAGTTCTCGCCCATCTTCTACCGCAAGGATCGCTTAGAGCTGCTCAATGAAGGGCATTTCTGGCTGAGCGGGCAACCCGATAAACCTGGCAAAGGCTGGGACGCAGCCTGTACCCGAATCTGTACATGGGGATATTTTAAGGACAAGCGGTCCAAGCGGCGCTTCTATTTCTTCAACACCCACATGGACCATGTTGGTGTCACGGCAAGGCGGGAAGGTGCCAAGCTCATCATGGCAAAGATGAAGGCATTCAGGAAGACGAATGAGCCCGTGATCCTTACGGGCGACTTCAACGTGGATCAGCGGAGCGAGGTCTATAAGGTATTTGCCAGTTCCGGCTTCCTGGCCGACTGCTTCGTTCGTGCCCGCTACCGCTTTGCCGAAAACGGCACGTTCAATGCCTTCGATCCCGGGCGCTGGACCGACAGCCGCATCGACCATGTGTTCGTGACCAACGACTTGCGGGTGCGTTCCTACGCAATTCATACCGATGGCTATTGGGAAAAGATTGCTGACTTGACCGATAATACGTCTGACGGCAAAGCCGGGAATGCTGCTCAGGAGCATTATCACATCCATACCCTGTCCGACCATTATCCGGTCTTTGTCAAATTGAGTTTTCAGTGATCCGGGGCTTGATCTGAAGTTGCTATACGAAGGCTCTTTACATAATCCCGGCACAGACAGAAAAGACGAATAAAAATATTGACAAAAAGTAAAAAGTCAGGACAATGAAGATTTGCAAAAGAGAACGTGAAAAGGGGGTGTAAAAGCCGGAAAACTATCAACTCGGGTGGGAAAAAGAAACGGAGAGCTGACCTCCCTATGGTTATGTCACCGACCTTTAAGTGTAAGGTCGGTGACATAACCGTTTAAGGTCGGTGCCATAACCGTTTAAGGTAGGTGACCTAACCGTAGTAAGGTCAGAGATTTGAAAGGGTGGAAAAGATATGCTGATGGTGAAAATAATGCAATTGACTGATTTATAACGTTTTGTCAACCTGCCTCATAATCGCGTTATTTTGAGCCAACGTCTACCTCGTTCGAAAAGAATCGATTCTCAGCGGGGGTTGCAAATAAAAAAGTTGGACAGCTAAGGCCGTCTCGCAATTTTATGTTATCTTTGCAACAAAAAGATAGCTATGAAGATATTTTGCGTGGGGATGAACTATGCCCGGCACAATAAAGAGTTGAAAGATACGTTATTGAAGGTGGACGAACCTGTTGTTTTCCTGAAGGCGGACTCAAGCCTGCAGAAGAACAGGAAACCGTTCTTCATTCCCGATGACCTCGGACGTATCGACTATGAGGCAGAGGTTGTGGTGCGCGTGTCGAAGCTCGGCAAGACGGTGCCCGTGCGGTTTGCGCACCGCTACTACGACGCGGTAACGCTCGGCCTCGACTTCACGGCGCGGGAGCTTCAGCAACGGCTCTCCCGGAACGGACAGCCCTGGGATCTTGCCAAGAGCTTCGACGGGGCGGCGACGATCGGTGAGTGGGTGCCAAAAGAGCTCCTGCCCGACATCCAGCGCCTCCGGTTTCATCTTGACATCAATGGAACGACGGTGCAGGAAGGATATACGGGCGACATGCTTCGGACGGTGGACGACATCGTGGCGTACGTCAGCAAGTACTTCACGCTCAAGACCGGTGACCTCATCTTTACAGGTACACCGGCGGGTGTCGGTCCCGTGCACATCGATGATTTTCTCGAAGGATGGATAGAAGAACGAAAAGTCTTGGAATGCAGATGCAAATAGAAGAACAAGGACTTTTTTATGGCAAGATATCTTCGCTTACTCATCATACTCGCTGTCCTATTGGTCAGCATGCCGTCGGGAGCCCAGCGCTTCTTCAACCTCACCTCGGCGCAGGTGAGCGTTGACAGTGTCATGCCCTCGTTTGCTTACACCCTGCCTTTGCCGGCCGACTATGCCGACTCTGTTTACACAGCAACGATTCTCTACCCTGAGTTTATCGACATGACGGCAATGGATATCGCCAACTATCACAAGCTGAGCAGTGCCAGCCTGCCCGCCTTGCCGGTCCTCTCTCAGGCGGTAGTCACCGACCGCAAGCGTCCGATGCTCCGCCTGAGCTTCTGCCCCTTAGTGTGCCGCAACGGCAAGTATCAGATCCTTGTCAGCTTCATGCTGAAGGTTGAGGCGAGCGCCCGGCGTGTTGCCAGGCAGGCTAAAATGGCTCCTTCCCTCACTTCTAAAAGCGAAAGATACGCCGCTCACTCGGTCTTGAGAACAGGTACGTGGGCGAAGATCCGGGTGCCCGCCTCGGGGGTGTATGAGCTGACACGGAGCCTGATCCGGAAGGCAGGCTTCAGCGATCTGAGCCGTGTGCATATCTATGGCTATGGCGGCAACCTGCAAGATGAGGTGCTCGATGGCAACACGTTGGCAGCGACCGACGACCTGCATGAGGTGCCCACCTGTAACGTCAACGGGCACCGCCTGTTCTATGCCAAAGGTCCCGTCAGCTGGAGCAGCAACGACGCGCCGCGCCGCACGCGCAATCCTTATTCCGATTATGGCTATTATTTCCTGACGGAGAGCGACTCCGCCCTCGCCACCGTCGACTCCACCACCTTTATCAATAGTTTCTATCCCTCTGCCGACGACTATCACAGTCTGCATGAGGTCGACGGATACAGCTGGTACCCGGGCGGCCGCAACCTCTTCGATCCCACACCGGTGGCAGCAGGCAACAGTCAGACCCTTGTGCTGACCCATCCTGAAGGCACCACGACGGGAAAATTTTCGGTGTCTGTCACTGCCGGTAGCGCGATGACAGCGCAGGTGAGTATCAATGGCAAGGTCGTCGGAAATCTCAGCGTTGCCATCAACGATGAGTATGACCACGGCAATGAGAGCCGCAATACCTATAGTGAGGCAGTGAATGGCGCGTCCCTGACAGACACGGTGACCATCAAAGTGCTGTCGGGAGGTCCCATGCGTCTCGACTACGTCTCTGCCGCGTGGGACAAGCCGAAGGCGGCACCGGACCTCAGAAGTTCTTTCCCGGCACCCGAGTATGTGTATAACATCGCCAATCAGGATCACCATGCTGACAGCGAGGCAGACATGGTCATCATCATCCCTACCTCTCAGAAACTGCTTTCGCAAGCCAGACGCTTGGCGGCTTTCCATGAGCAGCACGACGCATTGCGCGTGACTATCGTTCCCGCCGACGAGCTATACAATGAGTTCTCAAGCGGCACCCCCGATGCCAATGCCTACCGGCGTTATATGAAGATGCTCTATGACCGGGCGCAGACCGAGGCCGACCAACCCAAATATCTCTTGCTCTTTGGTGGCTGTGTGTGGGATAACCGCATGCTGACCTCCGACTGTAAGGGGCTCAACCCTGACGACTTCTTGCTGGCTTACGAGAGCGAGAACTCGTTCAACGCTATCTACTGTTATGTCGATGACGGCTTCTACACCTACCTCGATGATGGCGAGGGCACCAACCTTAGTACCGGTGACCGGGGTCAGAAACTCGATATGAGCGACGTGGCTGTCGGCCGTTTCCCCGTGACGACGGAGGCCGACGCTAAGGTGATGGTCGACAAGACCATCCGTTATGTGGAGAATGCCAATGCCGGTGACTGGGAAAACACCCTGGTGTTTATGGGTGATGATGGTAACAACAATATCCACATGCGTGATGCCGAGGAGGCGGCTGCCACGGTGCAGGCGCTGCACCCCGCTTATCGTATCAAGAAAGTGATGTGGGATGCCTATACCGAAGTGGCGTCGTCAACGGGCAACACTTATCCGGAGGTGACAGCGCTTATCAAAAAACAGCAGGCGCAGGGTGCGCTCATCATGGACTATTGCGGGCATGGGAGTGCCACACAGCTGGCGCACGAGCGGATATTGATGCTCGATGATTATAAAGCCTTCACGAACACGAACCTGCCGCTCTGGATCTTCGCTGCCTGTGATATCATGGCTTTCGATGGCGTGGCAGACAATATCGGTGTGGCCACGGTGACAGATGGTGACGGAGGCGCCGTGGCTGTCTTCGGAACGACGCGGACGGTGTATGAGAACTATAACCGACTGATCAACAATGCTTACCTTCGGTATGTGCTGAGCAGCAAAGACGGTACGCCGATGACCTTGGGCGAGGCGCAGCGAGAGGCCAAGAACGAGCTTGTCAAGCTCGGCAGTTTTAACGGGGATGTCACGGTGAACAAACTGCAGTATGCGCTACTCGGAGACCCGGCCATAGCGCTTAACCAGCCTACGGGGACCGTCGTTGTCGACTCTATCAATGGAGAGAAGGTCACGCCGGGCAAACCCGTGTCGGCTTATGCCGGAAAGGTGACGCGCGTTGCCGGTCATGTGGAGGGAGAAAACAGTGCCCGGGGGGTGGCAACGCTCAAGGTCCTCGATTCCAAACAGCTCGTCACAGGTCGGGAGAACCCAAGTGCGGAAGTCACGGACACGGCGTTTACCTTTTACGACCGTCTCAAGACGATCTACAGTGGTAGTGACAGTATCGTTGGCGAGAAGTTCACAGCGTCTTTCGTCGTACCCTTTGACCTCAACTATGACGGTGGTGCCGGACTTATCAATGTCTTTGCCGTCGGCGATGACCGGAAATGGCGTGCCCATGGCTACTCGGAAAGTCTGCTGTTGGGTGATGCCAACAGTGAGAAGACCGACAGCGTGGGACCGAAGATCTTCTGTTACCTCAACAGTCCAGAGTTTGTCAATGGAAGCCAAGTGAACACGGCACCCTACTTCGTGGCGCAACTCTCGGATGAGAGTGGCATCAACGCTACGGGCAATGGCGTGGGACACAACTTAGAACTTATCATTGACGGCGATGCGAATAAGACCTACGACCTCAATGATAACTTCGCCTACGACTTCAGCTCCTATACGAGTGGTAGTACTTATTATAATATACCAGCGCTGGAACCGGGTTCTCATACTTTGCTCTTCCGCGCCTGGGATACGATGAACAATTGCTCGACCGCGAAGCTGACCTTCAATGTCGTCAAGTCGTTGTCACCGACCATCTACAGTGTGGACGTGTCGAAGAACCCGGCTTCCACAAGTACGACGTTCATTATCAGCCACAGCCTGGCAGGTTGTGCAGTGGATGTCACGATTGATGTGTTTGACATGAGCGGTCGCCGGCTCTGGACCTCTTCGGAAAGCAGGTCTCAGACAGGTGTCTACACGGTGGACTGGAATCTGACGCAGGACAACGGGCAACGGCTGCAGACCGGCGTGTATCTCTATCGGGTGAGGATGTCCTCGGATGGCAGTGCAGTGGCTTCGAAGGCGAAGAAATTGGTGGTCATCAACAATAATTGAACCCTTACTGCGTTGTAATAGTACACGTTCAAATTCAACTATGAAAATCAATATCAGATCCTTCTTAACCTGTCTCATCCTCTTTGTTGCCTCGCATGTAGCAGCACAGGAAAAGGCAGATATGTTCAATCCTGTCAACACGTCAGTGACCTCGCAGACCATAGCACCGGACGCGAGGGCAGGTGGCATGGGAGATGTGGGCGCGGCGACGGAAGCCGATGTGAACTCGCAGTACTGGAACCCCGCTAAGTATCCGTTTGCCATCAGCCGGGCGGGGGTTGCTATCAACTTCACGCCGTGGCTCCGTCAGCTCGTCAACGATATCAACCTCGGATGCGTGGCAGGCTATTACCGTATCGGCGACTATTCGGCTGTGTCCGGCTCGCTGAGATACTTCTCGTTGGGTGAGGTGCAGATGAGAGAGGGCGATTACTCGTCGTCCTCATCGAGTGACCCTTCTATGACGATCAATCCTTATGAAATGTCGCTCGACGTGGCTTACTCGCTGATGCTCAGCGAGAAGTTTTCGATCGCGGCTGCCGTGAGGTGGATCTACTCTGACCTGACCTACGACTATACGAGCGATACGTCGCCTGGCTCGGCTTTCGCGGCCGACCTCGCACTGTATTATCAGAGCAACCCGATTATCAGCGGGCATGAGTGTCAGTTGGGACTGGGTATGAATATCTCGAATATCGGTAGTAAGATCACGTTTGGCGGAAGCGACAACAGTGAGTTTATCCCGACCAACCTCCGGTTGGGTGCTTATCTGAAGTATCCGTTGGACGAATACAATGCCATCGGTTTCGCGGTGGATGCCAATAAGCTCCTTGTTCCCACTTATCCGAAGCAGAAGGACGGAGAGACGACAGAAGAGTATCAGGAGCGTGTGCAGAAAGACTATTATGATGTCTCCAGCATCGGAGGTATCTTCAAGAGTTTCGGTGATGCGCCCGGTGGCTTTAAGGAGGAGCTGCAGGAGGTGCAGTGGAGCGTAGGTGCCGAATACACCTATAACGACCGCTTCTCGCTCCGTGCCGGTTATCATCATGAGAGTGAGAACAAAGGTAACCGCAAATATTTCACGGTGGGTGCCGGCTTCAAGATGAGCGCCTTCCAGCTCGATGCCGGTTATGTCATTGCTACGGCCAAGAGTAACCCGCTCGATCAGACGCTGCGTTTCTCGCTCACGTTCGACATGGACGGTTTGAAGGATTTGTTTAACAGACGATAAGCTGAAAGATTATGTTTAGAATAGGTATGGGCTATGATGTCCATAAACTGGTGGAAGGTAGGAAACTGATATTAGGCGGTATTGAGATTCTGCACACGATGGGGCTCTTGGGCCACAGCGATGCCGATGTGCTTATCCATGCTATCTGCGATGCGTTGTTGGGCGCTGCCAACATGCGCGACATCGGTTATCACTTCCCCGACACGTCGGCCGACACGCTCGATATGGACAGTAAGGTCATCCTCCAAAAGGTCATTGAGCTTATCGCTACGAAAGGTTACAAGGTCGGTAACATCGATGCTACGGTCTGTGCTGAGCATCCCAAGCTTAATCCGCATGTGCCGGCTATGAAGGCTTGTCTCGCCAAGGTCATGGGATGCGACGAAGATCAGATCAGCATCAAGGCCACGACAACAGAGAAGCTCGGCTTCACGGGACGCGAGGAGGGCATCTCTGCATACGCGGTGGCACTGATCTATTAAAAAACAATTCATATTTCTTTGTCGTTTCGGTCTTATTCCTTATCTTTGCAATGGTAATAAAGAAAGGAGCTTGTTATGACACTTACAGCAATGCAGCTTAATCAGGAACTTCAGAAGCAGATATCGATTATTGCGGATGATGAGAATCTTGTATCCAAAGCTATAAACTATATCAAGATGTTAGTCTCTTACAAAGATATGAATAATTCTGTCCAACTCGACAAAGGCGCTAAGCTTGAGAAGATATTGTCAATGACGAGCATGGCTCCGCTTTCAGATGAGGAAATAGTGGAAGAGGCAGAGAAGGGACGGGAAGAGTGTCTATGCATCATATAGGTTCATGCAGGATAATAAGGGCTCAGTAGAAAATCAGTGGGGATTATAATTAGTTTATGAAATTATGATTATCTTTGTATCATGGAAAATGTTTTTCTCAAAGCAATAGCAAGTGTA
>ONBC01000056.1 GCA_900315955.1 uncultured Prevotella sp. | reverse complement strand
AAATTGAAGGAGGGGCTTGTCGCATAATGCTTAGAGCGGGATTTCTTTAAACCAAAGGGATTCCATAAGTCGTTATATCTATTTAGCGGACACCAATAACTTAATTATTTTTTTTTTTGAAGATTTTTCTTAAAAACCAATGCGCGTTATATATTTTTGTTTAACTTTGCAGCTGAGACTAAATAAGATGTAGCAAAACTTCAGCGGTAGCCTATATAATACCTATTCATATTAAAATTAGAAGAGTATGCATATCAACTTTACTCAACTTGGGGGGGGCATAACCCTTGCAGCCGCATTGACTTTGCCGCTTGCTGCCTTTGCATCATCCAGTCCTTCTAAAGGATCGGGAACAGATGTTGCGACAAGTCGGTCGTCTGCTGTCAGCGGAACCCTTCAACAAAATCAGGCCGGGAGGAAGATTACCGGCGTTGTGATGGACGAGAGTGGTCAGCCCGTGATTGGTGCTACAGTAACAGTCAAACGTAACCCAAAGATTGTTTCTGTGACCGATGCAGACGGTCAGTTCTCCATCAATGCTGGTAACAATGATGTCTTAGTGTTCTCTTACATCGGTTTCCAGAACAAAGAAGTCAGCATCAAGGACAAGCGCGTGCTTTCAGTTACCATGAAAGAGGATGCCAAGACCTTGGGCGATGTCGTGGTCACCGCCTTCGGTGCCACCCAAAAGAAAGAGACGGTTGTTGGATCTATCCAGCAAGTAAAGCCTGAGAGCCTGCGTGTGCCTGGTTCCAACATCTCCAACGCCTTTGCCGGACGCTTGGCAGGTGTCATTGCCACACAGAGCAGCGGTCAGCCAGGTTCCAATGGATCCGACTTCTACATCCGCGGTATTTCCACGATCAGTGGTGCAACCAATCCACTTATTGTCATGGATGGTATGGAAATCAGTCAGGATGACCTTAATCATCTCGATCCCGATGTCATCGAGAGCTTCTCTATTCTGAAAGATGCCTCCGCTACAGCTATGTATGGTACACGTGGTGCCAACGGCGTGCTTATCATCACCACGAAGAGCGGTGCCGACCTTGAGAAGCCGAAGATTAGCTTCCGTGTAGAGGGCAATGTCACCATGCCCACCTCTAAGCCTAAATTTGTCAAAGGTGCCGAGTTCATGCAGCTCTACAACGAGGCTGTGAACAATGAGGGTAACGGCAGCACGCTCTACACAGACGAGCAGATAGCCAACACCCGTAACCACGTCAACCCCTACGTGTTTCCTGATGTGGACTGGTATAAGGAGATCTTCAAGAATGCCGCGTTCAACCAGAAGGCCAACATGAACATTCGCGGTGGTACGCATAAGATCGTTTACTTCATGAACCTCAACCTGAGCCATGAGACGGGTATGTTGCGCAACCGCAGTAAGGAGTTCTACTCGTTCAACAACAATATCGACTATACGCGTCTTGCCTTCCAGAACAACATCGACTTTAACATGACAAAGTCGTCCAAGATCTCGCTCCACCTCTATGCGGGACTGGACAAGATGCACGGTCCGTTGGCCAGCAATAAGGATGTCAGCGCGACGATGAGCGACATCTATTCACAGGTGATGAACTCCAACCCCGTACTCTTCCCCATCATGTATGAGGATACTAATAATGACGGTTGGATACACTGGGGATTCCGCCAGTTGGCCAACGGTGGAAATACAAACGCTTTGGCTCGTCTGGTCAACGGATACCAGGACTCTTTCGCCAGCACCATCACGGCCAACCTGAACTTTGACCAGAAGCTCGACTTCATTACCAAGGGTCTGGGCTTCCATGCCATGTTCTCGTTCAAGAACTGGTCGAAGACTTCCAACTACCGGTATATGAACTATAACCTCTATTCCTTGCAGGGATATACTCAGAATGAGGACGGCACCTTTGACTATACCACTGTTCCGGTGGGCGATCCGACACAGCCGGTGCTGAGCAACAGCGGAGCCAATGCCGGAGACCGCCGCTACTACGGGCAAGCTTACTTTGACTATAACCGCACGTTCGGTCCTCATACCGTTTCGGCCATGCTGCTTTGGAACATCAACCAGTACAACAGCAATACTTATGTGACCGACGTGCTGGCCTCACTGCCTCAGCGCAAGATGGGCTTCGCCGCACGTGCTACTTACGACTATAAACACCGCTATTTGTTAGAGTTCAATGCCGGCTACAATGGATCTGAGCAGTTTGCCAAAGGTCACCGCTGGGGCTTCTTCCCCTCTGTCGGTCTTGGATATGTGGTCAGCGAAGAGAAGTTCTGGGAACCGTTGCGCAAGACCATCTCCAACTTCAAGCTTCGTGGTACCTACGGTCTCGTGGGTAATGACCAGTACGGTTACGAGCGTTTCATCTACCGTCAGGTGGTGACGCTGACCGGAAAGGGAGAGTACACGACGGGTACTCCCGGAAACCAGCTCACCTACTCTGGTCCAGGATGGACACGTTTGGGCAATGACGATGTGTCGTGGGAGGTAGGTCACAAGCTCGACTTAGGCTTCGATCTTCAGCTGTTCAATTCGCTCAACATAACCTTCGACTGGTTCCGCGAGCGCCGCAGCAATATCTTCCAGCAGAAGTTCTCCATTCCTAACTATCTTGGTACAGCCGAAACTGCCATCTACGGCAACCTTGCCGAGGTAGTCAACCACGGTGTGGATATTGCCGTCAACTATAATAAGGTCATCAACAAGGATTGGGCTATTCAGTTCCAAGGCACTTTGACGTGGAACAACAACTGGATCACCGTCTATGATGAAGCTCCCGGTAAGCGCGAGGCCATGAAGTCGTTGGGCAAGAACGTGAAGACCTATTGGGGTTATCAGGCTGACGGATTGTTCATTGACTATGCTGACATAGCCAACGGGCCTACTTCCACGCTTGGCAATATCGCCATTGCGCCGGGTGACATCAAGTATGTCGACCAGCCTGATGCTGACGGCAACTATGACGGCAAGATCACCAGCGACGACCAGATCCCGATGGGTGTCACTACGCCAAAGCTTATCTACGGTTTCGGTCCCTCTGTCACTTATAAGAACTGGGACTTCTCGTTCTTCTTTCAGGGCCGTGGCAACGTAGCCCTCGTACTGAGCGACATCCAACCGTTTGGAACCTCATACCGCAGAGGTGTCCTGAAGTTTGTGGCCGACAACCGTTGGAGCCCGAACAACCAGGATCCTACGGCCAAGTATCCACGCCTGACCGATACCTACAACAACAACAATACCGCAGCGTCGACCTATTGGCTTCGTAACGGCCGATTCCTGAAGTTGAAGAATGCCGAGATTGGCTACAGCTTCAAGAAAGTCCGCGTCTATGCCAACGGTACCAACTTGCTCACGTTCTCTCCATTCGACTTGTGGGATCCAGAGATGGGCGGCGGAAACTATACGACCAAATATCCTACTCAGATTACGATCAATGTGGGTTGCCAAATCACAATTAACTAATCACAAGAGATTTGTTGTATGAAAAACATGAAAAAGATCAATAAATACATGATAGGCTGTCTGTTTTTAGCCGGGCTTACTTTGTCGTCGTGCGACTTCCTCGATGTCGTACCCGATGAATATACGTCAGAATCAGACATGACCAAAGACCGCCAGGCAGCACTCAACTATCTATATTCCTGCTATGGCTACCTGCCCCAGCCCAACAATGGAACGTCTTCGCTCGACCTGCTGACGGGCGACGAGGTAGTGACAGCCTTTGAGCATGAGACGTTCGCTGCCTTCCCAAAAGGCAACTACACAGCCTCCAACCCAGTAATCTCCTATTGGAACACGCTCTACCAGGGCATTCGCCAATGCTACTCCTTTGAGGAAGAACTCAACAAGACGGGCAACTTTTCCGGCCTTGAGGAAAAGGATCGCGCCGACTACAAAGCACAGGTGAAGTTCCTGCTTGGTTACTACGACTTCCTGCTTACCCGCTGCTATGGACCGATCATCTTGGTTACCAGCAAGCCCGACGCAAAGGTTAACCCAAAGGATTATCTGCCGCGTACAGCCTACGACATCTGTATCGACTCTATCTGCAGCTACTTTGATCAGGCCGCGAAGGGGCTCGTTGCCACCCGTACAGGTACACAGTCGAACGAGTTCGGTCTGGCTACGAGCGTGGCCGCGAAGGCTATGAAGGCCAAGACACTGCTCTATGCCGCCTCGCCGCTCTTCAACGGAAACAGTAAGTTCTACGCCGACTTCAAGGATAAAGATGGGAACGCGCTGATGCCGTTGACCTATGATGCCAACAAATGGGTGAAAGCCCGTGATGCTTACAAGGAAGCCATCGACGCTGCCGAGGCAGCTGGCTATCATCTCTATACACGTGGCGACTACAAAATGTCTACCAACGGTTATCCGGCCGACCCTCATGTTCGTGCCTTGCGCTATACGGTGACCGACTATGAGCAGGAATCAGAAGCTGCCGGCTCCAACTGCGAGGTCATCTTTGCTGATTCAAGAGGTGAGGGAAACTACGGACTGCAGAACAAGAGCATGCCGTTTAACTGGAAGAACGGCAACAACGCCTGGAACGGTATTTCACCGACCATTGCCATGATGAGCCGTTTCTATACAAAGAACGGTCTGCCGATGAGCGAGGACAAGACCTTGGACTATTCTAATCCGTGGAGCCTTGTTACCGTTGATTCTGCCCATCAGGAAGAAGCCTGCCTGGGCCGTCAGACCATGCGTTTCGACCTCGACCGCGAGCCTCGCTTCTATGCGTGGATCTCTTTCCAGAATGGCTTCTACGAGATCCTCAGTGCCAGCAATAACGGTGCTTACAGCGATGATGAAAATTATAAGAAGTTCTCCAACAGCACCCATGGTGAGCTCATCACCGACTTTGTTGTCGGCGGCAACTGCAGCCGTGGAAAGGACGCTAACAATCTGCGCTCCAACAACTACGCGCCCACGGGCTTCCTCAACAAGAAGTTTGTAGACCCCGATATTGCCAAAAGTGCTACTGGATATGCTGGCTATCACAACCGTCCTTGGCCTGTTATTCGGTTGGCGGAGCTTTACTTGGGCTACGCGGAGTGCTGCGTGGAGACTGGGAACCTCGCTACCGCCCGCGAATATATCGATAAGGTGCGCGTGCGTGCCGGTATTCCTACGGTCGAGGAGGCTTGGAGCACCTATGCCAAAGATCCCTCAAAGGCTAACACACAGGAAGGACTGCGCGAGATAGTCCGCAATGAACGCATGAACGAGTTTTATCTTGAGAACCAGAACTTCTGGGATATGCGCCGTTGGCTCTTGGCTGAGAAGTACTTCAATGTCAAGGCACAGGGCATGGATATTGATGCAACTAACATTGACAACTTTGCCAAGCCTACGGAAGTGGTGTTTGAGCGTAAGTTCACCTCGCCAGCCAACTACCTCATGCCGATTCCTTCAGACGACATAAACAAGAACACACACATTGTCCAGAATCCCGGATATTAATTTTAAGCGAGAAACAAATGAAGAAATACATAATCAAAGGATTAGCGGCTGCTGCGCTGTTTGTCAGCTTCACAGCCTGCTCCGACGACGATACGGTTCCGAGCCGGATGATTGATGCCAATACGGTGACATCCGTTGCCAAACCCGGTGAAGTGGTGTTTCATTGGACGAAGGTCACTGATCCCGACTACTATTATATTAAGGTGAAGTACAACGACCCGGTGAAGGGCGAGGTGATGAAAACGGCGAGTGCCTATGCCGATTCCCTTGTGATAGACGGGCTCTATGCCAAATACGGATCGCTTGACTTCCAGTTCTCCGGGGTCAGCCGTGACGGTGGTGAGACTTCTCCCTTCACGGTGAGTGCGCAGGCCGGTGCAGTGGCACCGTCAGTAGTTGACAACGGCCTGGGCGAGACAATCAAGCTCACTGGTGACGATCTGTGGACGGATGACCAGGAATCCTCGGAAGGGCCTATCAAAGATCTTGTGGACGGCAACGCCAACACCTATTTCCACATGGCCTGGAGTGCACCGTCACCTTTCCCACATTATATTGTGGTAGATCTTAAAAAAGAGGTCACCGGTGTGACGTTCACCTATATCTGCCGTAACAATAACAACCATGACAATCCCAAGCAGATCACGGTCTTTGGCAGTACGGCTTTCGACAAGTCAACCAACGAGCTATCAAACGCTACACAG
This sequence comes from uncultured Prevotella sp., assembly GCA_900315955.1. Taxonomy (GTDB): domain Bacteria; phylum Bacteroidota; class Bacteroidia; order Bacteroidales; family Bacteroidaceae; genus Prevotella. Next base: position 10,381 of record ONBC01000056.1, on the reverse strand, counting down.
TTGACGGTTCTCAGCAATCTGTCTAATGCGAAAGCCGCGACGGTTGAGTCACCGCACATCATCAGTGCCACTCCCTTCCGCTATCTGTGGCTGCGCATCGATTCCTCTACTTCCGGCAGCAACTGGGTAGCTTTGGCCGAGTTGTCGGTGACAGAGGTGAAGACCATTATTTCTGATCCGGAGAACGAAAAGTAGAAACAGCCAGCGCGCTTAGCGTATGGTGACCGCCGGCTAAGCGGATAATACAACAGAGGAAAGGCTTCAGAGGCCTTTCCTCTGTTGTTTTCTGAGTTTGTGAATGCGTCACCCATATTTATTTAAGTATGGGTGACGCATTGACAAAGTCAGAAGTTATATTTGATTTTTTTGCACCATTGCTGTACAATTTGGTATCCTTCATGGACAACCTATACACTTCGCAGACAATTTTTTAGACGGTTGTGCGTTATCTTAGTGGACTTATATTGATAACGATGACAGGAAGAAGAATACTTTTGGGTACTTTCTTGTGGATAACGTTCCTCTGTGGAGCCTCTGCCCAATGGAGGGCCTATCCGAGCTATGATGAACCTACGGAGATAGAGCAGGCAGGCGACGGCATGCTCTATGTCCTCGCCTCCGGCGGACTGTTCAGCTATAACCCTCAGGATCAGGAAGTGCAGACCTACGACAAGACAACAGTGCTATCCGACTGTGACATCGCTCACATCGCCTGGTGCAAGGCCGCCAAGAAACTCGTCATCGTCTATAGCGATTACAACATCGACCTGCTGTCGGCTAACGGAGAGGTCATTAACATACCGGCTTATATGAACACTTCCATGACTGTGGATAAGTCGGTGTACAGTGTGGATATCTCCGGAAACGATGCTTATCTTTCTACAGGGTTTGGCATCGTAAAGCTCAATGTATCAGACGGTTCATTCGCAGACACCTATCAGCTCGGCTTCCGGGTGGATTACAGTTATACCGACAACGATTATATCTACGCAGCCAGTTCCTCGAAGGGTCTCTACCGTGCTTCGCGCTCTTCCAACCTCCTCAACCCCAATGTATGGACCCGCATCGGCGAATTTGTGGTGCGCCCCAAGACCATGGACGCTGATCAGCTCGCTACCGTCAACAAGATCAAGCCTGAAGGACCGAAGTACAATGCCTTTGGGTTTATGAAAGTCTACAATCGTAAATTATACACTTGCAATGGCTATCAGAGCACACAAGGCAGTATACAAGTGTATGATGGGAACAGCTGGACTACCTATCAGGACGATATGACCTCCTCCACGGGCATCAACTATACCAATGTCATGAGTTTGGATATAGACCCGCGTGATGAGAATCATGTCATGGCAGGAGCAAGCACCGGTGTCTATGAGTTTGAAAACGGCAAGTTCATCAAGATGTGGAATGACCAGAATTCCCCCATTGAGATGTTTGATAAAAAGACACAACTTTATGAACTCATCTTCAGTGTGATGTACGATAAGGAGGGTAACCTCTGGGCTCTGAACAGTCAGGCCCCCACACAGTCTATCCTCGAATACACCAAAGACGGTCAATGGGTATCGCACAAGCACAGTGAACTGATGAAGCTCAAATACCTCTTCCCTGAGCCACAGAGTCTCGGCATGCTGAAAGGACTGATAACTGACAGTCGCGGCCTGGTATGGTTTGTCAATGATCACTGGACCGTGCCCTCATTCTATGCCTATCAGACTGGGACCAATACGCTCAACAGCTATCAAGGGCCTTTTGTCAACGAGGATGGTACTTCACTGAATTTCACCTCTTGTCAATGTATTACAGAGGATAAAGACAACAACATGTGGATTGGAACTCCTGTAGGACCATTTATGATTGAAAGCAATCAATTGGGAGAAGCTAATCCTATTCTCACTCAGGTGAAGGTGCCGCGCAACGATGGAACTAACTATGCCGACTATTTACTCTCCGGAGTAAACATCAAGAGCATAGTCGTGGACAAGGACAATCGCAAGTGGTTTGGCACCAACGGGAATGGTCTCTACCTCATCGCTGCTGACAACATCACGACATTGGCTCACTTCACTAAAACCAACAGTAAACTGCTGTCTGACAATATTCTTTCTTTAGCGCTTAACGACGCTACGGGAGAACTCTTCATCGGCACGGATCAAGGTTTGTGCTCTTATAGCGGCAACATCAGCGATTCCAGCAATGGCATGACTAAAGACAACGTGTGGGCTTACCCTAATCCCGTGAGGCCCGACTATACCGGTGCCATCACCATCACCGGATTGGAGAATGGAGCCAGTGTGAAGATTGTCACGAGCAACGGCGTGATGGTCAACGAAGGCGTAGCCAGCAATGGTGAATATAAGTGGTATGGCATCAACAGAGACGGCAAGCGTGTGGCCAGCGGCGTCTATATGGTGGAAGTAGCAACCAGCGAAGGTGAGAAAGGAGTGGTATGCAAAATAGCTATTGTAAGATAAGTATTGCATTTTTCTTCTTCCTTTTAGCGATATTGCTCTTTGTCGGCTATACGCCTACAAACGACGGTGACGGATACATAGAATATGCGCTGATGTCGCTAAAAGACAGGCAGCCTTATCCGTCGCACTCCACGATTATGGGACAGCCTTTTATTTGGAACATCGGACAAATCAATCTGATCGCCCTCTCGCTATGGCTGACACGCAGCATCATGCCCGTGCTGGTGCTGATGTGTGCCCTGAAGGCAGCGACAGCTTACGTCGTTGCACGGATTGCGGAACTGCTTTTCAACCACCGCACAGGACTCATTGCCATCCTGCTGTATATTGCTTATCCCAACAACTGGGGGCAGAGTACCATGCTGCTCTCTGAGATTCCCTCTGTAGCGCTTGCCCTTACGGCTTTGTATCTCACTTTGAAATACAACCGTGCAAAGGCGTGGATAGCGGCAGGCCTCTTGTTTGCCATCGCCACATGGATCCGCCCCATCTCTCCTATTTACATAGGTTCAGCGTTTCTTTATCATCTTTTCTTCAATCGCAAACTTATTCTTAAACGCTATGCTTGCGTCGTGGGAGGCTATGCAGCCTTGCTCATTGGCTTCGGCTCTTCCTGCTATCTACGTACAGGCTATTTCCTTACGCAGCCCACCACCTTATGGTTTAACTTTGCTGCCAACACTTATGAGAAGAGTACAAAGGTGGAATACAATCAGCCCGTTTATCCTAAAGGCACAGCACGCTACATTGCTAACCGTGAGAAACTTACGGCCCTGCAATGTCGCGACATCTGGAGACAGCGATCTCTGCAATGGCTCGGCAACCACAAAATCGCCTATCTGAAGAAAGTGCCTGGGCGGCTCTTTTGGATGTATTACGAAGATATTGATAACATACCGGCGTTTTTGAAGGATAAGCAACGCGCCGAAAACAACTATGTCACGTTGCCTGTCACCTCCATAGCGCATCAGATCAATAGTCTCTCGCCGATTCAGTACTTTGCGCTAATCAATGAAATTCTCTATATCATCATCATGCTGATGGCTGTTGCGGCGACGGCGCAGTTGCTGCTGAAGAGAGAATATCGCAGCACTTTCCTGCCTTTGTTCATCATTGTCGCCGGCTCTTTAGCCTTGGTGCTGGTTTCTCATGGTGAGACCCGCTTCAAGGCTCCTTTCATGCCTTTCTTCTTTGTGTTGGCTGCAAGTGTGTCTGTCAAGATGCGGAACACCTAAATCAGCAGTGTCGGATGGTGACAGAACACTGTAATTTTTGTGACAAAACTCCTTCTACTTTCCGTTATATTGTAGAGAACTAAGAAAATTGCAGAAAACGAAAATAGCGTTCATAGTCACGAAAAAACATCGTGTAAACGTCATCTCTGTGAGATGGAAGGCAGAAAACAATGCTTTTTGTCGGTTTACCCGACAATTATGTGCAATCGTCTGTTGGGGCTTGAGCCATGGCAATGCGCGGTTTCCAAAATAACCTATACTGTCCTGTGCAATATAAAGCGCTCAAAAGGATAGGTAAGACAACTCAGTAACGTAGCGACAGCAAAAGTGATGACGACATAGATCATCAGACCCAGAAAATGGGATGGAACCGTATCTATCCAAGACCTCGTAACCATCGAGACGATAAAAGCACTGATCGTCTGGTAGATATAGATTGTATATCCCCGCGTGTTCCATAGCTGGATAAGCTGAATGCTTCCCAAATAGCGTACGATTTCTTCATGCTTTTCAAGAAACGTATACAGAATGGACCACCAACAGATGGCCGTAAAGCTAAAGCACAGAAACCATAGGTCGGCAGGAAACTTATGATCCTGCATCGGGATGACAGCGCCCGACAGAAACCCATACGCCATCAATAACGTGGGCAAAGAGGCTGCCAAAAGGATCGTTCTGACGCGCAGCTTTCTGTAATACAAATATCCAAGCAGGAAGAATATATTATAGCAGACCATCCCATCTATTTCCATGGGGAGAGGGAGAAGCTGTATCGTCGCAAACAACAACACGTTGACTGTCAGCTGCCAGGAGAGAGGTATCCAACGGCTCAGCTTCCGCTCAATGGGCAACAGACAGGTCACCACAAGATAAGTAGAGATAAACCAGGTATAACCATAATAAGGAATCTTATCACAGCCTCCCGTAGCCAATATCTTGAGGATATCATGAATGGTCAGACGCTCTGTGACAGCAGGGTAGAATGGTTGCACCATGGCATAGAAGACCGCCATCACTGCCAGGAATACATACAACGGCAGCAAGACCCGCTTCATGCGATTGATGATCATCGCCCGCAGACCTTTGCATCGTGCCAAAGATTGAGAGGCACCACTGATCAAAAAGATGACGGGCATCTCAAAGAGCAGGAGAGATTGCCAAGGCTCGCTCAATGGACATAACCAATAAACGACATGAATGCAGCAGACGATGTAGATCATGATCAGGGAGCGGCTCACGTCCAACAAAGTATCTCTTTTCATGGACAATCATTTAACCGTAGAAGGAACCTTATACACCCGATCTAGGGTGACTACCAACACCACATGAAATCCTTTTTTATAAGCTTGCTGCCCTATACTGTCCATGGCACGACCCTGCGGAGCTACGTTCATTGCCGTGTCCTCCCATACGCGGGGCCACTTATGATGCGTCATGCTCATTACGGCATTGCCCCAGGCAAAAGCATCGGAGACATTCGAACAAAAAGTGGAATATTTGGTATAGTTGCTATCAATCGTTATGCTATAGACGCTGTCTACCGGTTCCGGACCAAGAAGCTTTAAAGCCTGATGACTTAGCGATAGCATGCGCTGCCCCGACTCGTACTTCTCTATGGTATGATGCGCGTCTATCTCCAGACAACTCACTAAAAACAAAGACAAGACGATCCACGTCATCCGCGTGACGGGCAGCCTTGACAGGCCCCATGCCAACAACAAGGCTGTAAAGGGGATAATGCCATAAGCATGCATGACCGTAAAGAGCGTGACGAGATGAGCCGAGAGCGCGACGAAAACCAAAAAGAAAAGCATCAGCGGAATGCGAGCAGAGCGTTGCGTGTGACTTTTCATGAGCAGATAAACAGGCAGCGAAGCCGAACAAACGAAACTCAGTAAACCCCATAAAGGCTGATGGTCATGGATAAAAAAGATGTTATCCGTCGGTACAAACACCAGCGTAATCAATTTCGACAGTGTCTTCATCTCTGTACGAAGACTGAAATCGAAATATTCATCGTTGACGGCTCCAGAATGAGGCAACGACAGCCGCAGGGCACCATAGGCAACAGCTGCCATGACCCCCCAACAGAGCCCGCGTCTTATTTCAGGTCTTCGCAGGTCAAAGGTCCATGCCAAAAGCGGGGTGATGACAAACCACGTGATGCCATTCTCCTTGAAAAGCGTAGCGATGAAGGTGAGCAACAGCCAACCGGCAACATGACCCTTGCGCGCAAAAGCATAGATATAGAATCCCAACAAATCAAAGAATAAGGCACCGGTCTGATTGACAGCATCCGTATCGAAGATGGCACCAAGAATACTCGAGGTGAGATAGAAAAACAACGTGGCGATATTCTGTTCCAGCGGTTTGAATCCTAACCGCCTTATTATCTGAAAGAAGAGCACAGTGCTCAAAAGATGGAACGAACAAACGATCAGATGATTAAGCAACGGGAAAAGCCCAGGATAGAGATAAACGATATGGCCCAATAAGGCATCGAATGGCCGCCACCAAGAATACATCGGCATCAAGCCTTGCCACACACTGCCGGAATAAGATGCCGTGAAATAGGTAAGGTCATCGCCCACCGGTTCCATCAAGGAAACGATGTAAAAGAAGACAGGAGATGTTATCAATATATAGAAGAGAACATTCGATTTAAGACTTTTCATCAGATTCATACATTCTAAAACTGTTTATTTTCGATATAATAGGCTGAAAGACAGCAGATCCGGTAAATATTATACATCCATAGCCGCGGGTGATTGCCTGACAATCTTTGCGTGACAGCATCCTTTGTCAACCGAGTTATCCACATTGTTATCCGCAACAAATGCGAGTGTTGTAACCGGCTGACGAGTGTGAGCAGGCCTGAATAGCCTTGCAGCTCCTCACGGTAAGTATAGAGCGTCAGCATGGCTTCGCGGGTTTTCTCCAAGTACCGGGCATTGCGCTCGAAGCGCACAAAGTAGAGGGGATTGTCGATATGGAGGATGCTTACATCCTTTTCCGCCAGACCTTTCCCGAAGAGCGTGTCTTCATAGCCATACGTCTTGATCTCCCCACGGAAAGGATGGTCGAGCATCGTCTGTCTGCGGATCATGAAGTTGCCCGAATGGAAGTTGGCATAAGGATTCTGATTGGGTTTCTGCACGGAGGCCCTGCGCTCAGCCCGAAGCTCATTCTTACATCGCAGATTAGACCGGTCTATATGGTTCTCATCCACCTTCAAACTGCCTACAACGACCTCCGCCTTGCCGATATGTTCCACGTAGACGGCTATGAACCGTGCTGAAGGCATCATTCCGGCATCTATATATATTAAGGTGTCGAAGCACGCCTGATGCGCGAGGAAGTTTCTGATAGCGGCTCTGCCTATGTTCTCCGGATACTTGATCAGCCGGCAATGGTCTATCCCGGCTACCGCATCGTTGACAGAAGCCGACGATGCCGGAGAACCGTCGTCGGCAACAACGATCTCCCAAGGCATCTGCAAGCCACGGCACTGACGGTAGAGCTGTTTCACTTGCTCTACGCACGAGTCGCAGTAGACGGGTATAAGAATAGACAGACCTTGCATGGTTTGAAAGCTTTCTCATGCAAAGGTACAGATTTTACCCGATGTTTTGTCCACAACATCTTATTATTATCTAATCTATTTTTAATAAAAAAAGAATAATCTAAGAAGATGATTATAGGCTGTGGATATGTTGATACTGAAAAGACAGAATATTTGGTATTTTAATTATCAACCTGAGAGTGCTCATTATCCATATGTCTTATTCATATGAATAAGCATGTTTATAGTCTGTTAGGGAGTTATCAACAAAAAGTGGGTAGTGTGGAAAACATGTAGTGGGATAACTTTCGGGTTTGAAATAGCGTTGAAAAGTCTTTGATACGGATGTTACAACCCTGTGGATATCCTCTGTTCATGGGGATAAAAAGAAAGGTTGTGGAAAACACATGAGTTATCCACAACCTTTTCAGGTCTTTATCCACAAGATTATCAACGTTATTAACGTTATAGGTTCTTCTCTATCCGTTCTGCAATCATCTCAGGGGTGATATTGTAGAGGCAGGCATAGTCGCCGCGTCTACAAGGTTTGTTTCCGAAGATAGAGCAGGGACGGCACGGAAGAGCTACCTGCACGGCGTTGTCCTCCTTCTGGTTCCACCCCATGAAGCCGGCGTAGGGATGTGTGGCTCCCCAGACGCTCACCACGGGGGTGTTGACGAGCGAGGCAAGGTGCATGTTGGCGGAGTCCATGCTCACCATGACATCGAGATGACTCATGAGGATCAACTCTTCATGCAAGTTGTTGAGATAGTTGCCGACAATGGTACAGTTTTTATTGTCAGACACCAGTTCAGCCATCTGTTCTTTCTCTTTCTTTCCTCCGAAGATGAAGATGCGGGCTGAGGGATGTTTCTTGATGATAAGGTCTATCACCTCTCTCATTTTGTATAACGGGTAAGCCTTGCCTTCGTGAGCTGCAAATGGTGCAATGCCTATCCATTGTTGAAAGTCTTTCTTCTCACCGATGGCTGCAGGCAGTTCTCGCAGGGGTCCTTGTCCGTTGGGGAAGATCGACTTAAATTCGATATGATGGATGGGATAGCCTAAGGCAGCAAACACCTCTTTATAATTGTCGAACGACGTAGGGATGGGTTGAAGCACCTTGTTTCTCTTTGCCGTGAGTTTCAGCCTCAGTTCATGGTGCTTGTTGACATGTGCCACGTGGTTCTGGTCGAAGTTGAACCGCATACGGAGATAGCTCGACCGGAGCACGTTGTGCAGATCGGCTACAGCCGTGAAGTGCTTTGCCGCGAGTCGCCGATACAAGGCGTTCAGACCCTTGATGCCCTTATACTCCTCTTTAATATCAGCCTCCATGAAGTTGACATTAGGTGCTAATTCCTCGAAGAGAGGTCGCGCAAAAGGCTGCGATAGCATGGTGATGCGCAGAGCCGGGTACTCTTTTGAGAGAGCGTATATGATCGGTACCGTCATCGCCACGTCGCCTAAGGCAGAGAAGCGAATGATAAGAATGTGATCAGTCTTCACTTCTTCTGATAGAGTATTGGGTTCGTGCTCGGGTCGTTGTACATCTTCATCTGCCGGTACACCTTCATGTATTTCTTGCCTTCCTTGATATCTTCTAACAGTTGGTCGATAGCGAGGGAGAGGTCTTTCTGCTGCTCTAAGAGCACATTGAGCTTGCCTTTGCAAAGTTCCCGGTGCTCCGGTGTGGCATCCTGTCGCTCTGTCTGCTCCTTCATGTGATAGATCTTCAGGGCGAGGATGGACAGGCGGTCGACCGCCCAGGCGGGGCTCTCGGTGTTGAGACGTGCATCCGGCAGCGGTGTGACATCGGAGAAATGTTGACGGAACCATGAGTCGATCTGCTCCACAAGATCGGTGCGGTCCTGGTTGGAACGGTCGATGCGGTGCTTGAGCTGCATACCTTCCTGCGGATTGATGTGCGGATCACGGATGATGTCTTCCATGTGCCATTGCACACAGTCGATCCAGCATTTCAGGTACAGACGATTTTCTATCGTGTCGTGACTATAAGGATTACTGATAGGGGTATCGATATTGTCCTTGACATGGTAATCTTCAATAGCCTTATTGAAGATCTCGTTGCATTTCTGTGTAAATGACATAGACATAATTATTGAATGCTCTGTTTTTTAGTTATGTGCAAAATTAATAACTTATTTCGAACTGACCAACCAAATAGGGAACAAAAAACTTGGCCGAGGTGATATATATCAACAAAACAAGGAAAATAATGCACAATTGCATACTTCTTGTGCAGTAAAAAGTCACTTTTTCAACTTTTTATTTGCGTAATTGCCAAAAAGTTGCTTACTTTGCACACGTTTTTGAGAAAAAATAAATTTAATTCAAATATTAAGATTACAATTATGTCAGACATTGAATCAAAGGTAAAGGCAATTATCGTGGATAAACTTGGTGTGGATGAGGCAGACGTGAAGCCTGAAGCAAGCTTCACCAACGACCTCGGTGCAGACTCTCTCGACACCGTAGAGCTCATCATGGAGTTCGAGAAGGAGTTTGGTATCTCTATCCCTGACGACAAGGCTGAGACCATCCAGACTGTCCAGGATGCCATCAACTACATCAACGATAACGCTAAATAAAGACTTTTGGCGTCACGCCCAGCGTTTAATGATTGCCATTAAACGCTTTTTTTGTATAAACGAAAGGTTTTTCTATAAATGGAATTGAACAGAGTAGTAGTAACAGGACTTGGTGCCCTTACTCCGTTAGGAAACACGGTCGATGAGACGTGGAAGAATATCTTAGCGGGCAAGAGTGGCGCAGCTCCTATTACGCTTTTTGATCCCTCTAAGTTCCGCACGCAGTTTGCGTGTGAGGTCAAGGGCTTCAAGGCTGCCGACTTCCTCGACCGCAAAGATGCCCGCAAGATGGATCGCTGCACACAGCTCGGTATGGTAGCAGCCATGCAGGCCGTGGCCGATTCGAAGATGGATCTTGATACGATTGACAAGAACCGCGTAGGTGTCATCTATGGCATTGGCATTGGCGGTATCCAGACTTTCCAGGACGAGGTGATGTACTATGGACAGCACCACGACGAAGGCCCGAAGTTCAGCCCATTCTTTATCCCCAAGATG
>ONBC01000060.1 GCA_900315955.1 uncultured Prevotella sp. | reverse complement strand
AAAACAGCCAGAAGGCTGTTTTGTTGCCATACAGACCCATTAATGGCCCCACAGAGGCTTGTATTTTGATCCTTCAACCATTAAAATCCGCCAGCGATTCCTTTTTTCAATTTTGATATGGCCTGTTTCTGAGTTCCCATACTCCCCAATAAATGCATGTCTGCCCTCTTTTTAAAGGGAGTTTGGCAGCAGCCTCGCATGAAGCCCTTCCCTGCACTGGGTATGCGTCACCCTACAACACCTAAATATCCTTGCAAGTGCCTGATTATCAAGGAAAGTATTTGGTCTCAAGATAAAAGTGACGAAGTCAGGAAATGGTGTAAACCAGATATACAAATAAGTTTCACACGGGTCAACCGGAATTAAAAATAAGGCTCGAAGTAGTCAACCAAAAGCGTTAAACTACAAAGAGACTATGAACTCATTTCTAGAACGAGTCCATTCAACTTGAAAGCCGGTGTCATTCAACCGAGAAGGCGACAACAGCCTCATTTCTACTTTTATTTTTTATTCTTTTCTGTCTTACACGGTCCGATTTTGAGGTCTCACATCTTCTCATTCACAGTATGTCCGTTGACAAGACTTTTTACTTTTTTCAATATATTTCAGTAGACAGAAACCGTACGGTCTTCCTCATATACATGATAGGTAAACCTGCTGCCCAACTGTAACGTATGCATTATATGGGAGATTCCATCGCGAATGCGGAACTTGCCTGTATATCGGTCTGAAAGAATGTGTTTATCGGATACATTAAACTTGACCCCATAATAATGGCTAAGTCGGTTGAAGATTTCTTCAAGCGTATTATTATCAAAGCAGATAATACCTTCATAACATTGATAATTATTAGGATTGGATATTGTATCTACTGTCAGCCTGCCGTTACGCATCATCGCCCTCATATTAGGCTTGAGCCGGTAGACCGTATGATCCTCGTCTTTTGACACAATCTCAACAGAGCCTCTGAGTAATGCCACCTCCCACTCGGGAGAGTGGGAGTAAGCCCTGACTCGAAACTCCGTTCCTGTAACTTTTATCCGATACTGATTAGTATTTACAATAAAGGGATACTTCTCGCTATGGTGTACATCAAAAAAGGCTTCTCCGTCTAAAGATAACAAACGCGAGCCGTTGACAGGTCTGACAGGAAACGAAATTCGACTTCCGGGTTCGGCCCAGACCTTCGTACTATCCGGTAAGACGAAATAGACCTGCTGACCATCGGGCACACTCACTGACACAGGATTATCCCTGTAAGAGCCAGCCCCATCCTTTCTAAAATAGAGCCACGATGCTAATAACGAAACGGCTACAATACATGCTGCCGCTACGAATCGACGGAGATAAACCAACAGCACTTTTGGCTGGGCGGAAGACTCTTCTTGAAGTTCACTCTCCCGTGACTCATGCCATAACAGTGTATCGTGAAGATGCTGCAGATCCTTGAGTTCCTTCATGTTACCTTCATCTGAATGGGCCCATTTCATTACCGCCTTGGTTTCTTCCTCGGAAGCGATTCCCCGAATATATCTTAAAATAATCTGATATGTCATATAGCTTATTGTTCTTAATAGTATAACGAGAAAATAGTGTTTTCGCCTAACTAAATAATTACTAAATTAAGGTATTTATTGTCCAACCAAATAAAAACCAGTAGAACGGCAAGTAATCTTTCATGGCCTCTCTCAGCGCTTTCAGCACCTTAGTAATATGATACTGCACCCCCTTAACACTTAAACCTACGGCTTTGGCAATATCCGTGTTGTTCATTCCCTCCTCACGGCTCAGATAAAAGCAACGCCTCGATGTTTCAGGCATCTTTGAGAGAGTTCGGTCTATGATATCCTGAACCTCCTGAGAAAAAATGTTTTTAGGATCACACGACTCCATTGAAGAAATGCGGAATTCCAAATCCTGTTTTTGCCATAAGGCAAGATTAGCATCTGCTTTCTGTCGTATTGCTTCGTGCTTGAGCCAATCCAAACATAAATTGCGTAGGATGACAAAAAGCATGGACACAGATATATTATCAGCATCCTGACGCTGACTTTGCCAATATTTTATCAAGGCATCTGTTGCTATATCTTCTGCCTCCATTGGGTCGTGAACATAAGACTGAGCAAAGGATACTAACCGCTGATAATATTGATGGCATAGATGATCAAAAGAATGCTCCTTAGAATGATCAACCTTAATTCTCTCTACCATAGTTTTGTTAGTTTATAGGTATAGCACGGCTTCGTTGCCTTCGTTGAAGAGCAGGTCGAGGATAGACAGATTGGGCTGGAACCCAAACTTCTGCCGGTAGACCTGGTAATAAGGACGGGGCGTGAACGAAGCATCGGAAAGCGGGTGCTTGGGGCGGATGGCATCGCGATAATCAATGTCTTCATCTAAACCTTGCGCGTACGCCTCCGTCAGGACGATATGTGGCTCAATATCCAACAGTTCGCACATCTTCTGCGTGATGGCAAGGTTGAAATCGAAAAGGAACGCCCAATGCTTCTCGAAGAAAGGATGGAGGTCGTCGGCATAGAATTCGAAGAAAGGACTCTCTCCGTAGGCCGACTGCAACGCCTGCCAATGGAGGTGTCGCCACGAGCCATGGTCGGAGATGCGCACATCTTTCATCTCCGTCTTATCGATGCGCAAGCCCTGCGGGCTCTCCACCGGCACCGTCAGCGCCTGAAGTCCCTGCGTCGTAGCGATGATGCAACGGTTGCGGTAAGTCTGTTTGATAAAATGGTCGTGCTGCTCCAGATAGACGGTATCAGCATGTACCAGTTTCTGATACCACTGCACAGGACCGAAATAGGTTGAAGAGAGAATACTGTTCATTGGAAGAGACGGGCTGCCTTGCCGACGATTTGATGTTTATGGATCAACCGCTTGCCATGGCCGGTGTCGACAAGATAGAGACAACAGTCGTGGCACGGGCAGCGGTCGCAGCATCTGTAAGGAATGTAATAACGCGTCTTGCCCAGGCAGAGGGTGTCTCCCGGGAGATTGACTATCTGACCCAACTCTTGAGGCGGTCCGACGAGTGCTACAGCCGGTGCTTCACCACTCACCGTGAAGACAATGAGCTCGCCCCGTCGGAAAGTACGGCAACGAGAAAGTTTGTTCACCACCACTCTGTCGCCCGTCCGCAGCCCATGGCCGATGGGAGCAGGCACTGTGTAGATGGTGAAAGCAAACATGCGGATGGCAACGACAAGAATCGATGCTATCGCAAGTCCGATGATAAATTTTATTACTTGATGTTGTCTACCCACTTGAACAGACGGTTCCAACGTACGCCGGAGAAGCCCTTGCGGTCGGGATCGGAGCTCCACCAGATGAAGATAGGCTTGCCCACGATGTGATCCTCCGGCACAAAGCCCCAGTAGCGTGAGTCTTCAGAGTTGTGCCGGTTATCACCCATCATCCAGTAATAGTCCATCTTGAACGTATAGCTCGTCGCGGCCTTGCCGTTGATATAGATGCGGTTGTTCTTCACCACGAGATTGTTGTGTTCATACACGCGGATAGGCCGCTCGTAGAGAGCAATGTTGTTCATGTTGAGCTTCAGCGTAGCGCCCTTCTTCGGAATCCAGAGAGGTCCATAGTTGTCCACGGTCCATCCCGTCACGATGTTGTGCGGATAGAGACTGATGGAAGGCGCGGCATCGGTGTTGAGCTTGATGCTCCTGACGAGGTCCTTACGCTTGGAGAGGAACGCCACGGCCCGTTTTGTCAGCGGCATGTACCCCATCTGGTTGAGGGTTGTGAGGTCCTCCATGGAGATGTTCAGCTCCTTCAGGATATCGTCGGGGATATGGTCGGTAGCGAGCTTCACATAATAAGTATACTGCACGTTGTCCGGCTCCTTGTTGGGTTTGCCGTCGAGATAGACGATGCGGTTCTTGACCTGCAATGTCTGGCCGGGGAGACCCACACAACGCTTGACATAGTTCTCGCGCCGATCCGTAGGACGATAGTCGACCGAACCGAACTCATTGGGATTGTCGTTGATATAGTTGCGGCCCAACGAATAGATCATCGCGAAGAAGTCCATCTGTTGCTGACGACTGAGCTTCGAAGGGTCAACAGGGTTGGTGTTGTTCTCCTTGTAGAGCTGCATGCCGAGCGGATAGACGATATCGCCGTAGAAGTCGGAACCCTGGTAACGCTCCTCCGTGAGGATAGAGTCGCCACAAGGATAGTTGAACACGACGATGTCGTTGAGCTTCACATGTCCGAGACCTTTCATGCGGCGATAGTCCCAGTGAGGCCAGGAGATATAGCTCTTTGTGTGGATAATCGGCAGCGTATGTTGGGTGAGCGGCATTGTCAGCGGCGTCTCAGGGATTCGCGGACCATAACTCACCTTCGACACGAAGAGATAGTCGCCTGTCAGGAGGCTCTTCTCCAAGGAGGAAGAGGGGATGACATAGTTCTGGAAGAGAAAGAGGTTGATGAAATAAACCGCTACAAGGGCGAAGACGAGGGCATCGACCCAACTCATGATAAAGCGCACGGGGCCCTCAGCCTCTTTCCACCACTGCCACCGCACCTTCTTAGAGACATAGCAGTCGAAGATGAAAAGCGCACCGAGAAGGGTCAGGATCCATCCCGTGATGGTGCGAGGTGATACCCATATAATGAAAAGCACATAGAAGAAGAAAGCAATGCCAAACTTTGTCCATTGCTTCTTCATGTTCATCGAAGCTTTTTCTTTGTCAATCATAACAATATATTATTGTAAAGGAAGATCAGAAGACCAGAAGTTCTGAAGACCAGAAGTCCGGACTTCTGTACTTCCGGACTTCTCAGGAATTAGAATTTGAACAAGTCACTGGTGGTGAGCAGCCCGGTGTGGTCTTTGGTATACTCTGCTGCCAGCACAGCACCCAGGGCAAAGCCTTTACGGGAGTGTGCGCTGTGCGTGATCGTGATCTCGTCAGCCTCCGAGTTGTAACGGATACGGTGGATACCGGGCACCTCATCGTGACGGATACTGTCGATCAGCAGTTCCTCGGGCTTGTGCTCCTCCGAGCCTTCCACACGACCGTCGTCCCAGGTCGTCGTTCCGAGCTTCCATCCATTCTTGCGGTCGAGACGCTCCACGATATCTTCGGCAAGCGTGATAGCGGTGCCGGAAGGCGCGTCGAGCTTGTGGATATGATGAGTCTCCGTCTCGGTGACATCATACTGTGGGAACTGGTTCATGATCTCAGCCAACTTCTTGTTGACAGCCTGGAAGATAGCCACACCTACGGAAAAGTTGCTGGCCCAGAAAAGCGTCTGCTTGCCATCCTTGCACAGTGCCTCTACATCAGCCTTGTGGTCTTTCATCCATCCCGTAGAGCCGGAGACGACCTTCACGTTGTGCTTGAAAGCCTTGAGGTAATTGCCATAGGCAGCTGTAGGGTTGGTAAACTCGATGGCGACATCCGCCGAAGCAAAGGCGGGAGCGTCGAAATCCTCAGGATTGTTAACGTCAATCTTGCATACAATCTCGTGACCACGCTCCAGGGCAATCTGCTCTATCATGTGCCCCATCTTGCCGTAGCCAATCAATGCTATCTTCATAATCGATTATTTATGATCCGTTTTATAATATTCCATGCAAAATTAGCTATTTTATAGCAAAAGGCGCTTTCAATGTACCATAAATTATTCTAAATCACCACAAAACATGATTATTATTGCGAATTAAAGAGTTTTAATCTCTACAAAAGAATTTAATTGGCAAAAAAGCAGTAATTTTACAACCGATTATATCAAGATAACACAATATTGTATGCACACAAATGTACACACATGGGGAAGAGCTTTCCTCTTAGCTGTTGCGATGACAGCGGCGCTCGCCTCATGCATCAAGGAGGAGGCATTGAATGCTGAAGCTGATATCACGGGAGTGAGCCTGGGTGCAGACAGTCTGCTCATCCGCGAACCAGAGATCACCAACAACGAGATTACGATCTACGCGAACACGCGTGACAGTATCCTCGCCCCACAGTTCACGCTGACCGAAGGCGCTACGATAGCACCCGCCAGCGGCACGAAACGCCAGTTCTTCAAACGTGTAGCAAACCCGGATAAGACAAGCGTAGATGACGGTCTGCCCGACTCCATCGACGAGGCTACGCCGCAAACATACACGGTTACCTCACAAGACGGGAGATGGAAAAAAACTTATACCGTGCGTGTAGCCAACAACGCTACACCTTCTGACTTCCATTTCGACGATATCCGATATTATATGTACGATGCCGACAATGACGGCACCGACGACCCGCTCTTCCAGATATTCTATGAGAAGATCGGTGGCCAGCAAGTCGATTGGGGAAGTGGCAACCCAGGCGTTATGATCACCCTCATGGCATCCAACCCCAAGCCAACCGATTACCCTACCAGCCAGGCAGACAATGGCGTAGAAGGCAAATGTGCGAAACTGACGACCATCAGCACCGGAGCGCTCGGAGTGATGTTCGGCGCACCTATCGCAGCAGGAAATATCTTCCTCGGCTCTTTTACAGTAAGCATGAACGACATGGCATCGTCCACACACTTCGGGATTCCGTTCTTCAACACAAAGCCAATCTCTCTCACGGGTTACTACAAATATAAAGCCGGACCCACGGTGACGGATAAGAACATGAAGCCCGTCAGCGGCGCTAAGGATGACTTCGCGCTCTATGCCGTGGTGTTTGAGGTTACGAAAGATGTGCCATGGCTCGACGGCACCGATACAGACCGGAACTCGACGAAGAGCCCGAACATCGTGCTAAAAGCTGAGCTCACCGACCGTAAGGAGACAGACGAATGGACGAAGTTCACCATTCCCTTCGAACCGATGAACGGAAAGACCTTCGACATCAACAAGATGATCCAAGGCAAATACAGTATCGCCATCGTGGCCTCCTCGAGCAAGGACGGCGCTACATTCCAAGGAGCCGTGGGCAGCACGCTCTATCTCGATGAGTTCCACATCAACTACGAAGCATATTAATATTGCATATTCACATGAAAAACAAGATACTACTTTTCTTCCTCACAGCATTCGCCTTTACCTCATCGCCTCTCACCGCCTCGGCTCAGAACAATATCGGGGAACGCGATGCAGCGCTCCGACAGATGTCATCCAAGGGCTGGGAGTTTGAACTGAAGGCCGGACTCAATATCGGTGGTGCCACGCCGTTGGGTCTGCCCCGCGAGATACGTCATATCAACAGCTTCGACCCGAAACTGAACGGGACGCTCGAGGGCACCGTCACGAGATGGTTGGGCGAGCAACGCAAATGGGGTGTGGCAACCGGTCTTAAGATTGAGTCCATGCGTATGTCGACCGGTGCCCGCGTAAAGAACTATCACACGGAGATTATCCAAGACGGTGACCGCGTGGCGGGTTACTACACGGGATATGACAAGACCAACTATAGCAGTACGAACATCACCATTCCCGTCACCGCCAATTACAGTTTCAATGACCGCTGGAAGGTACGCGCCGGTATGTTCGTCAGCTATCGCCTCGACGGTGAGTTCAACGGCTATGTGAGCGACGGTTATCTGCGCAACGGATCACCGGTGGGTGAGAAGGTGACCTTCAATGACGGAAGCTCGGCCAACTACAATTTCGACGAGAACCTGCGACGTTTCAACTGGGGTACACAGATAGGAGCTACATGGAACGCTTACCGCCACTTCTTCCTCTTCGGTGACCTGAGCTATTCGTTCAACAATATCTTCAAGCACGACTTTAAGACGGTGGCATTCACTATGCACCCTCTGTATTTCAATTTCGGATTCGGATACAGATTCTAATTATAAATCATACATTCATACATTCAATTATGAAGAAACTTTTTACACTTTTAATGGCAGCTACCTTAGCCATAGGGAGCTACGCCAAGGACTACACGGACACACTGGCCGTGACCGTCAATGGATCAACAACCACGCAGACAGCTACTATCAGCGTGGACAAGCAGGCTGACGGACGATACAACTTCGCCTTGAAGAACTTTAAGTTGAACATGGCGGGAAAAGTGATGGGTATCGGAAACATCGAGCTCAAGAACCTTGTACCTGCTACAAGCAGCAAAGGAGATGTGCTTGCCACCAATACCACGATAACGATTTCAAAGGGTGATGACAAGTCTGTAGCCGGGTGGATGGGCCCGATACTGGGTCAGATTCCTCTTCAGCTAAAGACACTTGTACAGGATGACCATCTGTACACCGTGATCGATATTAACATGACATCCTTGAAGCAAGTCATCCACGTCACGTTCGGTGACAGATACCAGTTGCCCAACAGTGGGTTTGAGGATTATCGCACCGAGACAATTTCCAAATTAGACGCATCTTATAACCAGATTCAAGTAGCCGTTGAGGAGCCGCTCCACTGGCACTCTTTCGCTTCGGCTTCGGGTGAATATAAGGATGCAGCCAATGCTTTCTCTGATCCACACACCTATTCCTCCGACGTCGTACGCAGCGGTGCTACGGGCAAGAAGAGTCTGCTGCTTACTTCTTCACTGGTATTGGGCTTCACTATCGCTAACGGCACCGTCACGAGCGGCCGCATGCAGGCAGGTTCTATGACTCCAAGTGACGTGCAGAACTGCGCCTACCTCTCTCTCGATAGCACGGCGACGGATAGCCACGGCGATCTGTTCAGCAACCACATCGAAGGCTGCCCCGACTCACTCATCGTGTGGGTGAAGTTCAAGCAGAAAGAAGCTGTAGCCGAACATCCTTACGCTACCGTGAGCGCAGCGCTCACCGACGGCACTTATTATCAGGATCCACAGGACAAGACCTATAACAATGTGGTCGGCACAGCCAAGGACAACAAGATTGGCTCCAACGACTTCCAGTGGCAAGAGGTGAAAATTCCGTTCACATACAACGACAACGACCTGTCTCCAAAAGCCATGCTGGTCACAATCTCTACCAATGCCGATGCAGCGCAGGGAAGTGCAGCTGACAGTCTTTACGTGGATGACATCAGCCTCAAGTATGGCATTGAGAAGCCTGCCCTCTCCGTGGATGGCAAGACTGTAGAACTGAGCAGCAGCAATCTGACCGTAAAGACGGCAGACCTCGCCAACGCCACCATCACTCCGACAACTGGCAATCGCGGCTCTTTCGCAGCCATGAACACGATCAGCAGCGATGACAACCAAAAGGTTGTAAGAATTCTCTATTGCGCCGATGACCTCAACACCATGAAAGCGTATACACTCACGCTCGTAAAAGACAATGCAACAGGCATCAACGCTATCGCTGCTGACAGCAATGCCGCTCCCGAGCTTTACAACCTCGAAGGCCAGCGCATCAGCAACGCGCAACCCGGCCAGATCGTCATCGTCAAGAAAGGCGACAAGGCCGTGAAGGTATTGAAGTAATAGACACCACAAGTTCACAAATTCACAGTTTGCCTGTGCATTTGTGAACATGTTCTTTTATATCGTTCCATCCCAAACAATTTGCTAGAAGAAACCACTTCGATTATTTGCGAATATCAATCCTTTTGCTTAATTTTGCTGCATAATCATAAGATAAGATTATACTCGTTACATTTGAGGAACAATATCTTGAAGACCTGTAACGAAAGGAAAGACAGAAGGCAAGAAACACCGTTTCCTGTCTCAGATCGTACGAGGCTACCAAAAACCTAATCACCGCCTCACGAATAGAAGACTTATTTCCAATCAAGTCTCTACATTTTGAGGCTCTTCATGGTGATAAGAAAGGTAGATTCTCTGTCAAAGCCAACGACCAGTATAGGGTCGAGTTTACTGTTAGCGAAGAAAAAGGAGATACGCTTGTTTCCATTTGTAACGTTTTAGAATTGTCGAATCACTATAATAAATAAAGAAATGAGCAATACGAACAATAAGCTATATGCCAACAACATGACCTCATCTCTCTTGATTCATCCAGGAGAGATGATAAAAGACGAGATTGAGGCAAGAGGAATCAAACAAAAAGTCTTGGCGGAGAAAATGGGAGTCTCATATACTGTCTTCAATGAAATTCTCAATGGTAAGCGCCCGGTCACAACAGAATACGCTCTCCTGCTGGAAGCAGCCTTAGGCATTGACGCAAGAATATGGCTTCGTATGCAAACTGACTATAACATGCAAAAAGCAAAAGCAGACAAGACATTTATGAACCGCTTAGAGCATATACGACGCTATGCCGCTGTGCTTTAATTATTAAAAGCCCATGGAACAACTGTTGCACTATTGCTGGAAACACCGGCTCTTCCCGCTCGACGGCCTCAGAACGACTGAGGGCGAGGAGGTTGAAGTGATTGACCCGGGCCTGCACAACCATAATGCGGGTCCCGACTTCTTCAACGCCAAGGTGAAGATTGACGGACAGTTGTGGGTGGGCAACGTAGAGATTCATGATAAGGCCAGTGACTGGTTCCTGCACGGACATGAGAAAGATGCACTATATAATAATGTGGTGCTGCATGTCGTAGGCAAGGCGGATACGCAAGCCATCACCCAAGACAAGGTGGAACCACCGCAGATGGAACTGGAGGTACCGGAGTCCGTGCGACAGAACTATGAGGAGCTGATCAAGACAGACAGTTATCCGCCTTGTTATAAGATCATCCCATCGCTCAGCCGCCTGATGAAACACGCCTGGATGAGCGCCTTGGAGACGGAGCGACTGGAGCGTAAGACGGAGGATATCAAGCGGCGTGCCGCCCGTTGTCAGGGCTCATGGGAGGCGGCTTATTTCGTGACCATGGCACGCAACTATGGCTTCGGAATCAATGCAGAGGCGATGGAACAGTGGGCGCTCAGCATTCCACTCAATGATGTGGCGCACCACAGCGACAGTATCTTTCAGATAGAGGCGCTCTTCATGGGACAGGCAGGACTGCTCAATCCGCTCTCCGTACCCGAGCGCCATCGTACGGCAGCACTCGCCGACGAGTATCTCTTCAAACTCAACAACGAGTATCAGTATCTCGCACATAAATATTCCCTGCAGCCCATCGACTTCCACCTCTGGCGCTTCCTCCGCCTGCGGCCGCAGAATTTCCCGCATATCCGCATCGCGCAGCTTGCCAACCTTTATTATCATCGCAAGGCCAGTCTCTCGCAGCTCATCGACTGCAAGGATATCAAAAGCGCCAAGGCGCTACTCATGACGGAGGTCACCGACTACTGGCAGACCCATTATGCCTTCGGCTGTGAGAGTAAGGCCAATAAGAAGCATCTCTCCGAAGCCTCACTCAACCTCTTGCTCATCAACACCGTTGTACCGATCTTCTTCGCCTACGGGCGCCACCGCCAGGACGACACGCTCTGCGACCGCTCCTTCGACTTTCTCGAACAGCTCAAAGCCGAGGACAACCACATCACGCGAACCTGGCAGGAAGTGGGACTCATGGTGGAGAATGCCGGAGACAGTCAGGCACTGATACAACTAAAAAATGAATACTGCGACCGGCGCGACTGTCTACGCTGCCGGTTCGGATACGAATACTTACGTAATGTTTAGTGTTGAATGTTTAGTGTTAAATGAGGAACACTCAACATTAAACACTCAACATTAAACATTCAACACTTAACATTACAATCATTACAATCATTAAACACTCAACATTCAACACTTAACATTATGAAGAAATACCTGTTTACAACACGAATGGAAGTACGCGACTACGAATGCGACATCGAAGGGATCGTAAACAATGCCAACTACCTCCATTACACGGAACATACACGCCATCGGTTCATCAACAGTTTAGGTATCAGCTATGCCAAGTTGCATGAGGAGAAACATGTCGACCCCGTCGTGGCACGTATGACCTTGAAGTTCAAGGCACCGCTTCACTGCGATGATGTCATGCTCTCGTGCGTCAACGTGCGGAAGGAAGGGCTTCGCTATATCTTCAGTCACGACATCTACCGTGAGGCCGACGAGAAACTCTGCTTCCACGGCGATATAGAACTCGTGATGCTCATCAACGGCAAGCTCGGGGAGAGCGAAGACTACGACAATGCGTTTCTCCCCGTCATAGAGAAGTTTAATAAGGAAAATGCAGAATAGGGAAGAAGTTCTCAACACCATCATCCTCACACGGCTCAGTTATTTCCACCTCAATACGATGGTGGAGCTCTACCGGCAGTTAGGATCCGCTACAGCTATCATTGAGCAGCGACACGACCTCGGCAAGATGTTGAGAGGGTTGCCGCAACGCATCCTTGATGACCTGGCAAGTATTAATGTCATGAAGCCAAGAGCTGAAGAGGAACTGTCGTGGGCCGAAGCTCACGGTGTGCGCATGCTATGCCTGAACGATACCGATTATCCACAACGGCTCAAGGAAGCACCCGACGCACCTTTGATGCTTTTCTATAAAGGCAACGCCGACCTCAACGCCCGCCATATCGTCGATATCGTTGGTACCCGCCACTGCACACGCTATGGTGATGATCTCATCCGCGTCTTCGTCCGCGACCTCCACAGGCTCGTGCCGGACACACTCATCGTCAGTGGACTGGCTTATGGCGTCGACATCCACGCACATCAAGAGGCGTTAGCCAACGGTATGAAGACCGTTGCCGTCTTAGCCCACGGCCTCGACACTCTCTATCCGCCTGCTCACCGCGACACCGCCAACGTGATGATAACCCACGGTGGACTCGTCACCGAGTATATGACACGCACACAACCCGACAAGCTCAACTTCGTGCGGCGCAACCGCATCACCGCCGGGCTCTGCGATGCCACGATCCTCGTAGAGAGTGCCCGCAAAGGAGGCGGACTCATCACCACGCGTATCGCCAAGGAGTACAACCGCGATGTCTTTGCATTTCCCGGTCCTGTAGGTGCACCTTACAGCGAAGGCTGCAACAATCTCATCCGCAGTTGTGGTGCAGGCCTCATCACCTCCGCAGCAGATTTTGTAGAAGAGATGGGATGGGAGAAGGAAGCCTCACTGATACAGGCAAGAGCCCAAGGCATCGAGCGACAACTCTTCCCCAACCTCAGTGCCGATGAGCAACGCATCGTCAATATTCTCCAAGCCACCAATGATCTTCGCCAGGATATCATTGCCGTGAAGACCGGTCTCTCTTCCGGCTCCCTCACTGCCCTCCTTTTCCAATTGGAAATGAAGGGTGTCGTGAAGGCGTATGCAGGAGGCACCTACCACCTGATGGCGTAAGCCTTACTATTAAAACCTAAGATATATGGAAAATACTAACATTACAGAGAAAAAGAGACCGAACTATACTCTTTCTGATGATATTTATTCTGCTGTTATGGAGCGCATTGTAGAGATAGATGGAAAGCAAGTAATTGCAGACGCAGACGTGGCAGCTTTGTACGGAGTTGAAACCAAACGTATAAACGAAGCGGTGAAGAATAACCCAGACAAGTTTCCGTCTGATTATATGTTTGAGCTCACAGATTATGAGAAGATACTTTTGCGGTCGAAAATTTCGACCACAAAAGTATCTCCCAAAAGTCGAGCTACCACCAAAGTCTTCACGGAAAAAGGTTTTTACATGCTTGCAACAGTACTTAAGAGTAAAATAGCAACAGAGACAACATTTGCCTAAATTTCATCATCGGGAAAATCAAGCATACCGTAAAGCGTGTTCGCAGAAAAGGCACCACCGATACAGAAGACGATAAATGATGTTGCCGTTTACTTAACCACCACTCATTATATTACGCCTTCATCATCTCCACGTCTCTTGCGAGCTTCACCTTCGGATCTTCCATAAACCGCCAGTAGGCGACAGGCATGACGGTGAGGATGAAGAACATCGTGAAGATCGTACCGAGGAAGATGACGGCGGCCATCGGCATCCACAGCGAACTGCCGCCTAAGAGCATAGGCACCACCCCCACCGAGGCACAGGCCGAAGTGAGGAAGATCGGGCGCATGCGCTCCTTCGCGGCTTCAAGGATACTGTCGTGCATCGACATATTCTTCGTATTGTAAAGCTCGTGGGCATAGTCGAAGAGGATGATACCGTTTCGTACAAGCACACCCATGAGCGACACGAAGCCAAGGATACACGTCAGACTCACATCAATACCCGTCATCCAGATGCCCACCGAGGCACCGAAGATACAGAGCGCCAGACTTCCGAGCATGATGAACGACTCACGCACATTGCGGAAATGCCATATCAAGACAAAGAAGATGATGCACACGGCAATGATCAGCGCCGCGACGATATTCGGGATCTGCTCCGTATCCGTCTCATACTGACCGCCATAGCTCACCTGTACGCCTTCGGGGAGATGCATCGATGCCACTTCCTTCATGATCGATGCGTTCATATGCTCCACATTGTATTGTGGATCTACCTCCGCCACAACCGATATTGTACGGAGACCATTGCGGTGCACGATCTGCCCATATTCCATCTTCTTCTCCACCGTTGCGATCTCACGAAGCGGTACGGAGCGGAGCCCGCCGAGCACAGGCATCTGCTCGTTGAGCAAGTCGTTGACCGACGACGAATCGCTATGCAGCGATTTGATGACGGTCTTCACACTAAAATCGCCGTCCCACATCTGTGCCACGGGGAGACCGGAGGAATAGCGCAGGGCAAGGTTCATCTGCACATAGGCATTCGTCAAACCGAGCCGGTCGGCAGCATCCTCATTGAGCTTGATGCGCGTTGTAGCCAACGGCTCACGCCAGTCGGTACGCACGAGCTCCAGACCGTCCCGAAGACGCAGCCTATGCTCGATACTGTCTGCTGCCGTGTTCAGTGCCGTGAAGTCGTCGCCCGTGATACGCACCTCTATCGGGTTCTCTTCCTTACTGTAAGAGAGGTGCTTGATCTTCACGATACCCTCCGGGAAATAGTTCGTGAAGCGCTTCTTGCACTCCGCCACAATCTTCTCCGTAGCATCATTGCTCTTGGTATTGACAATGAACTGTGCGAAGTTGTCTCCCGGGATCTGCGGCGCGTAAGTCGTCTGGAATCGGGGCGAAGACATGCCATGGAAGTTGGCCACCGACACCACACCCGGGATGCGGCGGATCATGTGCTCCAACGAGTCGGTGAGCACATTCGTACCCTTCACCGTGGTA
>ONBC01000054.1 GCA_900315955.1 uncultured Prevotella sp. | reverse complement strand
ATATTAAATAAGAGAATAAAAAGCTAAGTTATTCAGCTATCAGTTCCAGGACATGACTGTTTGCCTGGTCAGCAGTGAGGATGGGAAGACCCACCTTCATCAGATAGTCGCCTGAATACTGCTGGCCGTTGCAGGTGAGGCTTGACGCCTTGCCTGGCATGAGGTTGATTTCAGTAACCGTGTACCGGCGTGAAGCATCGAGGCCCTGCAGGCGCACATTGCGCAAGGGCTCCATAACACGTGGATGCAAGTCATAGGCAAAGACCACGGCATGGCTCTTGTCCTGACCGACGTAGTCGAGAGCGGCATGGTTAGTCTCATAAGGTGACACCAGACGATACTGTTCACCATTGAGGATGATGTCCTGCAGACGGCGCCAGTTGGCTACGGCCTGTTGCGTGAACTTATAGTCGTCTTGTGAAAGAGACTTCAAGTCGATGTCGAAGCCGAGCTTGCACGAGGAGGCAACATCTGTGCGGAACTTAACAGAGGTCTGCTTGTTCCAATTGGTGACGTGGGCGGCAATGGCCTTGGCAGGGAAGAATTTCGACATAGACCACTGGATATAGATGCGCTCGAAGGGATCGGTATCGTCGGAAGCCCACAGCTCACCAAAATACTTTAGTGCCTCGTAGTCGCAGCGGGCGCCGCCACCTGAGCAGAGCATCATCTCCAGCTTGGGATATTTGGTGTGTATGCGATCCAACACTTTGTAGAGACCGCGCACATAGTCGATGTAGAGGTTGCCCTGTTGTGCGCGTTCGTAGGGCGAATAGATGTTGGTGATGGGTGAGTTGCAATCCCACTTGAAGTACACAATGTTGGGATTCTCTGTCAGAAGCTTGTCAACAATGCCGAAGACATAATTCTGCACCTCAGGATTGGAGAGGTCGAGCACGAGCTGGTTGCGATAATAGTAGGTCGGTCGGTTAGGCTGTTCAATGACCCAGTTTTTATGCTTCTCATAGAGTTCACTCTTGGGGTTGACCATCTCTGGCTCTATCCACAGGCCGAACTTCACACCCGCCTCCTGTGCCGATTTCACCAGCGCGGGGATGCCACCGGGAAGCTTGGACTTTGTAGCCTCCCAGTCGCCCAGACCGGCGTGGTCGTCCTTACGGGGATATTTGTTGCCGAACCATCCGTCGTCGAGCAGGAACATATCCACGCCGAGGTCCTTGGCATCTTTCATCAGCTGAGCCAGAGACGCTTGGTTGAAGTCGCAGCCGGTATTCTCCCAGTTGTTGAGCAGCGTCATGCGGCTTCCCTCTCCGTTCCAGAGCTGGTAACGGCGTGCCCAGTCGTGGAGGTTGCGTGAAGCCTGCGACGTGCCGGTGTCGCTGAGCGTGAAGATAAACTCCGGCGTCTTGAAGGTCTCGCCGGCTTTGAGCACGTAGTCGGAGGCATAAGGATTGATGGCGGGGATAACATGCAGGCAGCCGATGTTGTCCACCTCGAAGGTGCAGCTGAAATTGCCCGTCCAGCCGATGGTACCGAGCATCACCCGTCCCTCGTTCTCACGGGCAGGGCCGTCGAAACCCAACTCGAAGAACGGCTCGCTCTGCTCAGCGGCACGCGTACCGAGCTTGGTGTCGATGATCTTCTTGCCAAACTGCAGCTGCTGTGTGGCGGGTTGTCCCTCGCGTGCCCAGTCGCTGTGATAGTTGGTCAGGAAATATTTGTCGGCATTGAAATAAAAGATACCGCTGGCATAGCGCCACAGTGTGATGGGCTTCTTCTCCTTGTGACGAATCTCGCTCCAGGTCTTGATGACATTCTCCTTGGCATAGGCCACGTAGTGCAGCACAACCTCGTCGGCATACTGGTCATCGGCAAGACGGATGATGGTCTCCGTGCCGCCCTTCACCGCTTTCTGCTCGCTGCCTTGATAATATAAATAGGTGGAGAGGTTGCCGTCGGCGTGAGTGATGGCCAGTGCCGGCTCGAAGAAGTCCTCACCGCCTGAGCCCGGATAAGCCTCGAGCCCACGTATGCCATAGCTGCCGTCGGAACCCGGTTTGATCTTCCAGTTGAAATGGCAGAAGTCAGCATCAGTGGCGAGCTTATTGCCGAGATAGACCTGGTAGAGGCGATGGTTGTCGCCTACTTGCAGTACGAGGTCGATATTGTCGGTGCTGATACGGATATTCTTGCTGTCAGCAGCGTGCGCCCCCAGTGCCAGAATGAGCAGAGAGAGCAGGGATAATAGTTTTTTCATCGATTTTGTGTATTTGGTTATTGAAAATCAGTGTATTCGATTCAGAACTTGAGGGAAGCCGTAAACTCGACGGTGAATGGACGGAGGTAGTTGCCGCTCATGATGTAGCCGGCATACTTCTTCGCCTCATCCTTGGTGACAAGCTCGGTACCGTTGATTGTACCTTTGGCACCGGAGACGTTGAAGATGTTGACCACGTCGGCACCTACCGACAGCCGCTTGTTGACCTGCCAGTTTACGCCCCCGAAGGTCTCCCAGTGACCGTTGAAGTAGAACGCTTCTTGCAGGTTGGCGTAAGTTTTGCCGAAGTAGCGGAAGCTCGACCAGACGCGGACGCTCTTGGAGAGCTGGTAACTCGGGTCAAACTCGATGAGAATCTGCGGAATCTCCTTGACGATCATCTTGTCGGCATTTACGCTCATCGTGTTGCCGTTGTTGAAGGTCACACTGGCATTGTAGTTGCTGTACTGCGGTTTCTGCCAGGTGAAAAGCGCATGAAGGTGGAACCCTTTGAAGGGATCCATCTCAGCAGATGTCGTCCAGCCCAGCGTGTGGATGTTATAGATGAGGAGTACGGTCTTCGATTCAGACGTGCCGGGATTGGTGAGGTTCTGCTGGTCGATATTGTTCGACTTCGCGATATAGGTGATCATTGACGTAAGATCGAGCCATGAGTTCCTGTAGTATAGTCCCCCGCGGAGAAGAGGTATGGTCACTCGTTTGTACTGCTCATCCGTGGGCCCCGTTCCAGCGTAGTCGCTGATGCGTGGGTAGCGTGTGACCATCGTGGCGTCGGCCTGGAAACCACAATGCGGTGTGAGGGCATAGGTTCCCTGCACGGTGGCGGCATAGTTGAGCTCGTTCTTCGTAACGTTGGCTGGTGCGACCGTGTTGCCTCCGGCATCCTTTCCGCCGACATAGAACCCGTCAAAACGGCCGATGGCTATGCGGTCGGCAGACATGCGGTAGTATTCGAGGCGAGCACCATAGAGCAGACGGAACTTAGGAGTGACCTGCCACGTATCAGTGAGATAAAAGGCGAGTTTGTTTTCTGAGCCTTGGGTATATTCGGAACTGATTTCGTTGAAGTCGTAAGTCTGCGTGCGCGCTGTGGTGCCGGTGAAGGAGTTATAGTAGTTGCCATAGAGGATGGCTGGGTACTCACAGACAGTGCCATACCACTGGAACGACGAAGAGTTGTAGTTGAGGTGATAGAACCACTCATTGATGCCGATGCGCAGCTTGTGGTGGCCCAACTGATTGGCCAGCTCTGAGGTGAGCATGAACGACCGCACCTGTCCGAGATGGATCCAAGTACGGCGTCCCTCGACATAGCCGGTATAAGGCTTCTGCCCTTCGGCGTCAGTAGTGAGCAAGTAGTTGTCGAGCACGCCATTCTGAACATTTGAAATCGTAGAACCACCGAAGTCGACATTATTGGCACGGGGCGCATCCATATACTTGGCGTCGAGCGTCCACTTCCAACCCTTGTTGAACGTGTTCTCAAAGAGGAAAGCCAACTCGTTGGCGTGGTTGTCCATAGCCTCCTGGAAGTTCCATGTGCGGGCCTGCCCCGTCGTGACGTCGTAGTAAGGAAGGTGGCCGCCATTGGGAACATAAGAGTAGCGGCCAAGCTTAAAGCCTTGGAACTCGCTCACCGATCCGTCTTCATTATATATAAATGGTCCCTGATTATTAAAACTTCCCGGATTCTTACTGTAACTGTATTTATAGAGCAGGGTGGCCTTGCCCCGTCCTCCATTGAACACACGCGTCACGCCCGCATGGAATATCTGTGTGCGGTCAGCGAAGTCGGTGTAACGCTGTTTCTGCGTTCCCGGGTCGAAGTTCTGATACATACTGGCTGTCCAGAACCAGTTGGGTGCAATCCGTCCGTTAAGATTGATGTCGAAGGTGTTGAGCCCATAGTGGTTGCCATGCCAGTTGACGGAGCCTTGAAAAGCCTTGCTGCTGATGCCCAGCTGGCTCTCGGTATTGACAGCGTAGGCGATATTGCCCGTGACGATAGCCGACTCAGAAGGCGACATCAGCGACGTACTCTTCAGGCTGGCATTGTTGCGCCAGTGAGCCGACAGCTTATGCACGCTCGATGAATATACCACAGGCAGCCCATTTTCATAGACGTTGACATCCTCAGAGGGCAGACCGATCTGTATCTCACGCGGCTTGTACGAGTCAGCCGCATTGAGCATGACGTTACGGTCGTCTCCCTCGGCATTGGCTGTGGCAAGCGTGTCGGTTTTTTGTTGTTGTGCATGGGCACTCATCGAGACTGTGAGGGTAGCCCAAAAGAGAATGAATTTCTTATCCATCATAATTGTATGTGGTATCTTCATTATGTTGAGTGTCTTCGTGCAAAGTTAATCAATCAATGGCATGCAGAAAGGGCTTGGTACTGGCTCGGTAAACACCCAAAAAGAAAAAGTGTTGGATAATATACTACTAATAAGCCAATTAACAGCAATGGCATCTGCTGGTGAAGTAAATGGTCTTTAACCTTCCAAGATGCCATTGCCTGTGATTTACGTTACAATAAATGTATCATTCTTGTATGGAAGGCTGTTAATAGCCTTCGTTCTGGTCCATGCTGCCGTCCTCCTTCCTCATCTGTGTGTTTTGGTTCAGCTCCGTCTGAGGAATGGGCAGTATCATGTTGCTCTTGACGAAAGTACCGTTGGCCACACTGCGCTCGCACCATTTGTTGCGCTTGGTGACCAGCTCTTCCCACTTGCCTGTGCGCACGAGGTCGAAGCGGCGCCAGTTCTCACCGAAAAGCTCACGCATGCGCTCGTCCATAATCTTTGTGCGGAACTGCTCTTGTGTCATACTCGTCCAATTGGGCACACCGGCTCTTTGACGCACTTGGTTGACATAGGTGAGGGCTTCGTCGGTACGGTTGAGTTCATTGAGGCATTCAGCTAAGCTTAGCAGCACGTCGGCGTACCGCAGCACAGGGATATTCTTTCCGGAAAGCCACATGTTGCTGATATTCAGTCCGGAGCCTTTGTCTGTACGATAGTCCTCATATTTCTTAATATGTGGCTTGAGCTCATCGTAGTCATCCCCTAAGCCTTCCCATGTGAGTGTGCTGAGGTCTGGAGTGACCCCATTGTATGTGAAGTCATAGCGGATAGAAGCCTCCCGACGTGTGTCGCCCTCTTCCCATACTCCTCCTTCACTGACACGGCTGTAAGCATAGTGGGTCGGTACGGCGTGGTCGTAACCGGCAAAGTAGCATCCGTCAGTGAACCAGTTCTGTGCAGCACGGCTGCCTATCTGGAACTGGACCTGGTTGGCATATCCACGGGCGTTGGAGAAGGTCTGTGTCAGGATGACCTCGCTGGAAGCTTTCTTGGTGTCGTAAGCGAACAAGTCGGCATAGTCGGGGTCGAGCTGATATTTGCCGGAGCTGACGACGACCCGGAAAGCTTCAGCGGCTTTGGCATAATCGCGCAGACCAGTCTCTTGTGGTGCGCTCATCAAGGCCTTGCCTAACATCACGTAGCCTGCATATTTGTTGGCACGTCCCTCGTCGGTGGTCTCAGCAGCTTTTGTGGCCTCAGTGAAATCGTCGATGATGAACTGCCATACTTCCTTCAGAGACCGGCGGCTGTAGTTGCCGGTGCCATCCTCAATGGGCACTCTACCCCACAGCATTGTAGCCTGCAGGGTGAGGAACCCGCGGATGAAGCTCAGCTCGGCGATGAGCTGCT
Organism: uncultured Prevotella sp.; assembly: GCA_900315955.1. Taxonomy (GTDB): domain Bacteria; phylum Bacteroidota; class Bacteroidia; order Bacteroidales; family Bacteroidaceae; genus Prevotella. Next base: position 10,682 of record ONBC01000054.1, on the reverse strand, counting down.
CGCCCTTGCTGCCCGCAGCGGGATGAGTAGCCTCCAAGGCGTTGATGGCGTCGGCAGCCTGAGCGATGACGGGCCAGCGATAGTTCCACATCTCTTGCACTTTGGGATTTTCGGCGTTGAGGTATCCACAGTTCCAGTCCCAGGCGGCGGATGTTGTGGTCTGCTCTTTGAGAGCAGTGAGAGCACCGGCTTGTATCTCGTCGGTGCCGATGAGGGTCAGCCAGCAACGCTCATCGCGGTAATTCTCTTTCCATGAGGAATAGATATTGAGGACGTTCTTCTCGGCCGTGGCGATATTATCGTATACCTGCTTCTCCGAGAGGGCTGTCATGTTGGTCTGATCCAACTGGTCGGTGCAGGAGGTTGTCGTCAGAAGTGCTCCTGCTAAAATGATGGCACTTATATATTTTGTTTTCATTGTATGCGACATAAAAGAGTTAGAAAGTAAAGTTGATTCCAAAAGTGAACGAGCGGCAAGGTGGATAGCCTGTGTCACCGGTCTCCGGATCCATACCCTTATATTTGGTGATGACAAACAGATTGTTGGCCGTGGCATACAGGCGCAGCGCCTCAAAACCGATGTGCTTCAGCAGCTCCGGCTTGAAGTTATAGCTCAGCGAGAGCGTAGCGAGACGGAGGAAGCTGGCGTTCTGAATGCTGAAATCCATGTCTGATGCCTTGTATCCATTGTAGTTGCTCGTGTTGGTGACCACGCGCGGGAACTTGGCATTGGTGTTCTCGGCAGACCAGTGGTCGAGCAGGTCGGTGCTGGCCTGGCTGAGTCCGTAGCTGGTGATCAAGCTTTCATACCAGGGCGAGATCTTCTTGGCGCCTAACTGATAGTTGAACACGGCGTTGAGGGTAAATCCTTTGTAAGTCACGTCTGTGGCGAAGCCACCATACCACTTTGGATCTGTCTGTCCGACGATTGTACGGTCATATTCGTTGACAACGCCATCGGGCTTGCCGTTAGGACCGGAGATATCTTGTGGGAACAGGTCACCCAACTGCACGGTATGTCCACTGTAGTTGACTCCTTCCCACTGGCTGCGGTTGCTCTCATTGGCAATGCCGCCAGTCTTGAGCGTATAGATGGTGTGCAGCGGCTGGTCAATGAAGATGTTGCCTTCACGCTCTGTACCGTTGAGAATCTTGTTTACATCACCATAGAGCTTCGAAACTTTGTTCTTGTCGTGCGAGATGTTAAAGTTAGCGTTCCACTGCACGTCTTTGTTCTGAATGATAGCGGCATTGAGGTTGAACTCCACACCGTTGTTCTTCACCTGCCCGATATTTTCCCAAGTTGTCTCATAGCCGGTCGTCGTGGCCAGTGAGTGCTGTAAGAGCAGGTCGTCGTTGACCGTGTTGAAATAGTCAAAGCTGGCATTGATGCGGTTGTTGAGGAAGGCCACATCCAATCCGATATTCAGCTGTTTTTGTTTCTCCCATGTCAGAGCAGGTGTACCGCGGTTGGTACTGCGGCTGATAGATGAGGAGCCGACAGTGGCACCGTTGATACTACTGCGCTGTGCCACCATGTTGTACCACGATCCATAGACATAGTTGGCAATGTCCTGGTTTCCGGACATACCGTATCCGGCGCGCATCTTCAGCTTGTCCAGCCATGACACCTTCTCCATGAACTTCTCCTGACGTACATCCCATGCCAAAGAGAACGATGGCAGCAAGCCCCATTTGTGGCCACTGGCAAATTTAGAAGAACCGTCGAGACGGGCTGTTGCCGTTGCGTAGTATTTGTTGGCATAGACATAGTTGCCTCTGATCAGGTAGCTCATCAGCGTCTGGGTGTAGAAGTCGGAGCCGATCTCCGTGCTTTCGAACTTCGAGGCTGCGTCAAGCTTCTTGTAGCCTAAGTCGTCGCTGGCGAAACGATAGCCCTTGGCTTTGGTGTAGTCACCATTGGTCTTTGTGAAGGACGTACCCATGAGAAGGTTCAGGCTGTGTACCTTGTTGAAGACATGGTCATAGGTGACGGTGTTGTCCCATTGCCAGTTGGTGCGTGTCCAGCGCTCATGCTTGGCATTGGCGTCTCCGGTAGTGTCGCTCTGCGGTTCGTTGCGCACACTTGTCGGCGCATCGCTGGGCATATACTCCATCCATTTCTGGTTGCTGATCTGTACGGCAAGCGTGGAGCGGAAGTTCAGACCTTGGATGGGATTGATGTTGATGTAGTTGGTGGAAGAGAGCGTCTGCCGGTTGCGCTTATATTGTACCGCCTCCATAGCAAAGGGGTTGTACTCGTTGTTGTAGTTGGAGTTGTTCGACTGATAGTAGACATACTCATACGGAGCAGTATGCATGGTAGCGGGGTCAGCGTAGGGAGCATAGTCCAGCAGCGGGTTGCCGTTGAGGGCTTTGGTATAGACCGTGTTGTCGTGCATGTGGTCGGTGGTATAGTTGAAACTGGTGTTTGTACCCACTTTCAGCCACGGCTTGATTTGCGTGTCAGCGTTGACACGGCCATTATACTTCTCCTGGTTGCTGTGTCCGAGGATGCCGTTGTTGCCACTATAGTTGAGAGAGACGTAGACATTGCCTTTCTCCATGCCATTAGAGAAGCTGACGGTATGGTTCTGCTGAATACCTGTTCTGAGCACCTGGTCGATCCAGTCGTAGCTCTTCCCGCTCTTATAGGTCTCCATCTCGTCGGGACTAAAGGCCAAGTTGGTACCCAGCAAGGTGTTGTTGATGTATGCCTGACGGTCTGCTGTGGGATGGTCGAGCATATATCCGTTGGCGAAGGCGTCGATACGAAGGTCTCCCAACTGCTGAGCGTTCATCGTCTTGGGAAGATGGCTCTTCGTCGTGGCGCTGATAAATCCAGCATAGCTCACCTTGCCCTCGCCACGCTTCGCTTTCTTGGTGGTAATCAGCACCACACCGTTGGCGCCCCGGCTGCCATAGATAGCGGTGGCACTGGCATCTTTGAGCACTTGGATATTCTCCACATCGTTGGGGTTGATGCTGCTGAATCCACCGAAAGAGTTGTCCATTACTTGTCCGTCGACCACATAGATAGGGTCAGAGCCGGAGTTGATGGTGTTCACACCACGAATCTTGATGGAACTGTCATCGGCAGGATTGGCGCTGGTGACGACAGAGACGCCAGGCATACGGCCCTGGATGGCTTCGTTGACATTGGTAACAGGGCGCTGCTCCAACGTCTTGGAATCCACCATCGCCACAGAACCCGTCAGATCACTCTTGCGCATGACGGTACCGACGATGACGACCTCGTCGAGGGAGGTATTCTCTTCCTCCAGCTCAATTTTGAGATTTCCGTTTCCTACTTTCACTTTCTTGGTTTTGAACCCAATATAGGAAATGGTAAGTTCGGCATTGGCATCGGCTTGCATCGTAAAATTACCGTCAAAATCGGTAACGGTGGCCTTGGTAGTGCCTGCTATAGTGACACTGGCGCCAATGATAGGTTCTGCAGCCTTGTCGACCACATTACCTTTGACTGTGATCAACTGCGCCATCGCATGGAGCGTTGCGCAAATGACAACAAGGAGTAATGATAAAAAACGTTTGGCCATTTTTAGGTTGATTTATGATTATTAGAAAAATTGTCGATGAAGGGTAGCCAGGGCTTGTCCCGTATCACCGATGCAAAGTTAGCGAGAAACAAGGCCAGTTAGTAGCATTAGTATTGTTGAAGTAAACCAACCATAAGTATTATTATTTTGAAAGTTGCTCATAGTCAAAATATTACACGGATAGAAGATTTAATTCAAAGTAAGTCGTATAATTAATAATATTTTGCTAAATTTGCGCTTGTAATAACCATTATCAACATGAAAAGAGTTTTTGGGATCCTCTTTTTTCTGGTCATCTCCCTGTGTCATGCGCAGGCCACCAACACGGATGAGATGCTTGCGCCTCTTGACAGTGCCTTGTCGCGCCGCGATGTTTACATGCACAGAAAAGAGTTGCGGTTGGACAAATTACGGCACAGCATACGATATACGCGTGACGGAGATAGGCGGCTCGCCCTTTATGAGAAGATGTATGAAGAGTATTATACCTATCGCTTCGACTCGGCCATGAGTTACGCTAAGCGCGAATATGCGTTGGCGGTGTCGCTAAAGGCCCCACGCTACATGACACTCGCACTGCTCCACCGTGCCCTGCTCTTGGCCACCAGCGGATACTACAGCGAGGCAGAGCATTTGTTTGAAAGCGTAGATACCACAAGGATGGACCGCCAACTGTGGTTCACGTACTACTGGACGGGATTGTGGATATACAGTTATTGGTCGGGATACAGCCAGGGCAACGACTTCGTGACCATTTACGACAACAAACGCAACGAATATATACAGCGTTGTTTGGTTTATGCCGACAAAGGCAGTGCGCTGTGGTGCTATCTGTATGCCGAACTGGTCTATTACAAAGACCATGACGTCAAGACGTCACTCCGTTACTATCGCTTGGCAGAGCGTCGTGCTCCGAAAGCATCCAGAACCTACGCCTCGGCCACCTACGGCCTGGCCCGATGCTATAAGGAGTTAGGACAAATGCAGCGCTATGAATACTGGAGCGTCCGCTCCGCTATCTCCGACCAGCTCTGTCCTTTGAAAGAGAATCTCTCGCTTCAGGAACTGGCCATGCATCTTTTCCAAAAAGATGAGCGTAACGCGGAAAGAGCCTCACGATATCTCTATTTCTCACTCGACGATGCGCAGTTCTATCATAACAAACTGCGCATTCTCGGCATCTCGGAAAAATTGCCAGGGATCACGGCTGTCTATGAGCGACAACTCGATCATAGCAAGCAGGTGAGAACACGGCAAAACTATCTGCTGGGTATACTGGTCGTCGTACTTCTATACACCCTTGTCGTCATCTTGCGACAGAACAACAAGTTGAACCGGAAAGAGCGGCAAGTGAGTCGGCAAAACGACTTACTCAAGCAGATGAATCAGCAACTCACACAAGCCAATAACAGACGGGAGAAATATATGCGGCTGTTCATGGACCTGTGTGCCCTGTACATCGGCAAACTCAACAACTACCAGAAGTTGGTGGTCAGAAAAATCAAAGCGCATCAGGAAGGGGAACTCGTACAAAGAGCCAACTCTACGAAGCTTGCCGACAACGAGGCCATCGAGTTTTATTCAAGGTTTGACAAGGCTTTCTTGGAATTGTTCCCTTCGTTTGTCGAACAATTCAATGCGCTGTTACGTGACGGAAAGAAAGTGGAGGTGTCAAACAAGGGAGGACTGACCACAGAGCTGCGCATCTACGCACTTGTACGTCTGGGCGTGGGAGAAAGCGTAGAAATAGCAACATTGTTGTTCTACTCGCCACAGACTATCTATAACTACCGTACGGCAATGCGCAAACGGGCTATCAACCCCGATACCTTTGAGGACGACGTCAGAGCGTTGCATGGATGAAATGCGCGAGTCGGCTACTGAAAAAACGACAGCAATATGTGAGAAATCTGTAACCTATTAAAGATACGGTTATTTCATCCTTATTATTGAGCCTATGCGACAGGTTAACCACAAAGTGTGGCGGTCGCCGCACAACAGTGTGGCGATAGCCATCCAACAGTGTGGCGGTAGCCATCCAACAATACGGCAGTTGCCACACAACAACGTGTCAGTGGGCGCGAAAGACAATGTGTTACGTGTATCATTTTTATTCTCTGTTGACTTACATCATTGAAATCAGTGCCGTTTGGTATGTATTGCCTTATGAGGCCATTGGTGTTTGCGATGCCACCTTTTTGCCATGGTGCATGAGGATCAGCAAAGGCATCTTAGTTTATTTTATATATTTAGAATACCTTATCCAAAAGATCCTGCATCGTTCCATTCTTCGCAGCCGGTAGGCTGTCTGCCTGTCTCAGATGATGCTCTGATTCCGGAATGTGAAGAGTTTCATCAAAGCCAAGGATGTAGCGCATGGCAATACGATATATACACTCCGTTGGCGCTAATCCGTATATCTGGTGTTTGAAGATGTGGCGTAATCTCTCCTCATTGTCGGGATAGGCATCTTTGAGTCCTTTACTATTATAGAGACGCTTTACAATCTCAGTGATATATTGTCCGGACTTCATATAGAGGTCAGCAAAGGTCTTGTCGGGATCATCAAAGCACCCAGGATTTTCTTGTTCCAACAGGTCGACCATTTTCTTCACAATCGGTTTCGGCGTGAATATCTGATTAGTTTTCTGTGGAGGAATATAGTTGAAGATGTCCTCCTCCATCTTTGGGTCAAAATAGTTGGCCAATCGCTTGCGCAAAGCCATAAACTCGCGCACGGAATCATTGAACACCACCTCGTCGAAGAAATGACCTGGACTATGTTCCGTTTGTCCCGTTTCTTCATTTATGTAGTCGCCTCCGTCACGCAGCAGGTGAAATTGTTTCTTGGTTACACTTGTCACTTCTAAAAACACCTCATCAGGCACGTTGCTGTCGAAGTTCTGCAATGTCGTATCTTCGTTTCCATAGCCCATAAGAAACGAAGGGATGGTGCGTGAAAAACCTCGCAAATGATCACGAATCAACTCATCCGTATTGCCTTTCTTTTTATCAATACGCTGCTGCTCGTAAGTGTCGGCGATGATTTCTGCCCCTTTATCCAATAAGTCCTCGGTCTTTTCTTGGATAGTTTTGATCAAGTTTTCGTCAATGGCTTTCTTCTTTGCCTCAGCCTCAATTCTTATGTCTTTTTGCTGTTGGGTAGTTTTGCCTTGACAATCCAATTCACACTGATGTTCTATTTTCTTTTTGTCGATGGATGCCTGATGACAGTGAGCACCGATTTGCTCATTTATCGCTTTCTTGATGCGAACGGATGCCACACCTTGATTGCGTTTCGTCAGTTTGTCCTCGTATGCCTCTTCTGCTCCTTTATCAGCAGCAGAGAATAAAACAGTTGTAAGGTGAGTGCTTACATTATCAATCATTTGTTCCTCGGCACTCTTCCCTTGACGCTCTTTCGCCTGACTGTATTTTTGTATGCTTTCTGCTATAATACCATCCAGCACCTTTTTAGGTTCTCCATAGATTTTATCACCAAACAGGTCCTCTTTCAGAGCCGTAACTTTCATTGGGTCGGGTTGTGCATTTCCATCCTCGTCTATATCATGCGAAAGTTCCTCCACCTCATCGGCGCTCACCTCGTTGTTCTTGGGTGCTTTTACGGGGACAAAGTGGTTGATGATGTCAATAATGCCTGAAGAGCAACCGTAAATACTGGAAATGTTGGCAAAGAGGAAATTACTCATAAAACCGCTGCGCACCACTTCCTTTGATCGTATTTTGCGAGGTATGAGCATCACTTGCTCGGCGTCGAGCGGCATCATTTCCCCGTCTTCATCTTCACCAATTACGGGGAAGAAATTCAGCAACTCGCGGATGTGTCGCTTGCGTGTGTCGCTGTCGCCATTACCCGAGGCGGTGTCGGCCGAAAGGCCATTCGCCATTTCCTCATAGTTGGTAAGGGTGCGAGCTGGGTCAAAGTCGAAGATATAAGCGTTCTCTTTACGATGATACACCCCATTGGCGTCTATATACAGATAAGGAGTTTGTGCCCGGAAGGCGGCCTGCATATATTGTGCAGGACTCTTCATATTGCTCAGTATCAATACCGCTGTCCATTCCGGGATGGTTACACCCGTTGTGAGCTGACCCACCGAGAGGGTTATCGTACCCTGGGGATGCTCGGCAATGGCCCGGCGCACACGATTGAGTGAACTGTCGTCCTCTATGATTTCGTCATTGTCGGTCTTTCCGTCTCCAGCAGCGACAACAATCTCAATATCGGCAAATTCGGGATGCCGTTTGGTATCTCTCAACTTTTCTGCCAGTTTCTTGGCAGAGTCCACCCGATTAAGCAACCAGAAAGTATGACGCAATTCTTTGCGTAATTCAGGAGTTGAGAAGGGATAGCGCTGCTGACGGCTCAATGCGTCAATCCACTTATCTACTGCTTCTTCATGAACAAAGTGGGCACGTTCAACTCTGAAAAACTCGTTCAGATCAAAAGCGTAAGCCTCCGTGTCGCCGTCTATCTCCACGCCCTTGCGCACTTTATCCATAACAATATCGCTCATGCGATAGGTGTACATATTGAGACGCGGCATCTCGGCGTAGGGGTTGGTTCCTCGGCTCTCGTCCCACGAAGCCTTTGCCTTGCACTCGTCGGCATAGGTCCAGTTGAAGATGGCGTCTTGCGGGAACTTCTCGTTGGCCAATGCCTTGAATGGTGTGCCGCTGAGGTGAAGGGTATGCTTGCGTTTGATCTGGTCGAAAGCCACATCTGTTTTATATGTATCTACCCCCTCGTGGGCTTCATCGATGACCAGCAAGTCCCACGTGAGTTGGGCTACTTCTTCCAGTTTGTCGTGACTTCCGCCGAAGTGGATAGATCCTTTCAGGTCTTGCAGACTCACGAACTCTATACAGTTCTTCACCCTGTCGGGCTGCTTGATGTATTCCAGATATTGTTGGCGCGTGAGGCAAGGCGTATCCTTGCGTTCAAGGAGGGCCGACACGCGACTAACGAAAAGGTAGTTTTCTTGTCCTACAAATTTCAAATAGTCTGAATACCACGAGTCGGCAATGGCGGGGCGGTTAGTTACAACCAACACATTCTTGAACTTCATGCGCATACAAAGGTCATAAACTGCCAAAGTCTTGCCAAACCTCGGTTTGGCATTCCAAAGATATTCGGTCGTTGGACGATTGGTAAAGCTCTCCACGGTCTTGCTGACAGCCATCTCCTGACTGTCTCTTAGCCGATAGTGTTGTGTGGCTTTACCTTTTATCACCCCATGATTGGCTCGGAAATCATAGAAGAGACGACGCGACTCATCAGTGCCTATGCGGAACCATTCTGTATGGGGCTCTTGCTCATATCCCAACTTGTTCAGGTAAGCATGAAAAGCCTTGTCGAGAAAGCTCTCATTTGAGCCTTCATACACTGCATTACCATACCATTCCAATATCCATGCAATGTTGGCTGTGTGGCATTGTTGCTTAATGCGATCTTTTACATTTTTCTGTTCTGTATAGCCTATCTTCACCCAACCATTGTGACGGGCTATTTCGGGCGTGGTGTAGGCATAAATCTGTGGTACAGCCACACGGGTGGTTTGTATATTGGGTGTTTTCATCAGTCCATCTCTTTTACGTGAGTCTCAATAAAGTTGCGTTCCTCGGCGGTCAGCCCATATTTGTCATAAAGCTGCAAGTCTATCTCATGCACGCTCTTGCTCCAGTCAATGTCAGAGGACGAAGTAAAGTCTTGGAGAGGAACGTACTTCCAAGTGTCAATGCTATTATCCTGTGTAATTTTGAGAACACTAAGCATAGTTCTGGTAAACTTACACTTGATATATTTAAGTATATTCTCAGCCTCTCGTCGATTATTAGAAGAGCCTATCCCTATAAATGTCTGGGTATACCCTTCATGTGGTTTGGCTATTATCGGTGTGCTTAGTACTTCCCCTAACACTCCTCGTCCATTAACTCTAACAACAAGTACTTTCCAGTAATCAATATTAGACTTTAAGGTATTTACAAATCTACGAGGAATGTATCTTTGTACCCTTTTGTTATTAATAAGCCCATAAACCAAAATGTCGGTGGTATTCGCAGGTGTCTCTGTAAAAATACTAACAGTGTCGAAAATGTTGTTTCTGAAACGTTTATCTTTACCATTACTTCCGATAACTTCCTTTAAATAAGAGTGTTCTTTATATAGAGATTCTAAATTAAATGTTGTTTGATTCTGCATAATATCAGACAGTCCTTTATTTTGCAAATAAGGTTCTACCGTATGTAAAATCTGATTTAGTTCTGGGTGTGCTGTGAAAATCCCTATAGCACCAAAGTTTTGACTTTTATCATGATAAGTTATAGCTACTCCACCTTTGATATCCGTATTAGGGAACACTTTGGAAGCATCTCCTTCATAAGATAGCACCTTTAGGTGAGAATCATTCAACATTTTCTGATTCCATGATTTAGGCGTGCTTCCTGCATTAAATAGGAAACGTGCAGGATGAATCATCAGAACCTTATCGGAAACTTGATATGCACCATCAAGAAATTTGTCGTAAATAGGAGGTGCAAATCCTTTGTTATCTCCTACTGTTTCATCCTGATACGGTGGGTTTCCAATAACAAAATCGAATTTCATAGGCCATTTTGTTTTATGATGGGTTTTATATTTCTTGGTTATAAAGTCGAGGTAAAGGCAGTCGAAATGGTCGGGCATATCATCAGTGAAAGGAAGCCAGCGACGAAGCCGACAACGCAAACCATTGTGAAGTAGAATGTCGCTCTTATCGCAGCCGGGGCATGGAGTTACCGTAGTGGTCTGCTCTCCAAATAGGACGCTCACTGTGTGCTGATCGTCATGACACGAACAGGGCACAACGGCTTTCAGGCCGTCCATCTGCCAGACGTTCCAGGATATGATCTCCGCAGCCCTGAATATCGTAGCCTTGGCTGCCCTTTTGCCAAAACGCTGCTCATGATACTCGTTGAAGGTGGCAAGCAAGGCTTCACGTGCAAGGAGCAGATTGTCGCCTTGCCACTCATAGCCATACACACTGCCCAATGCCAACAATGCCCAATGTGCCCATTCTTCGTCAGAACAGTTATCGGTCACCATGCGCAGCTTGCGGTCGA
>ONBC01000105.1 GCA_900315955.1 uncultured Prevotella sp. | reverse complement strand
CAGATCGTTGAATTGACTTATATCAATATTCCATAACTTTGCAACCGAAATCAAATCATCCTCTACGGATTAATAACTAAAATTCAATCACATGAAACACTTCAGAAGAGCGTTGCTCGGCATGACGTTGGCAACAGTCAGTGTGTCGGCTTGGGCACAAGACATCATCGTCAGCGGTACAGTCAAGGATGCTACTGGTGAGCCCATCATCGGTGTGTCCGTCATCCAGAAAGGTACATCCAACGGTGCCGTCACCGATCTCGACGGCCACTTCTCGTTCAAGGCGCCACAAGGTTCCCCACTGGTCGTCTCCTATATAGGTTATGCTACGCAGGAACTGAAAGCCGGCAGCAACATGACCATTGAGCTGAAGGAGAATGCCAAAGAGCTCAACGAGGTTGTCGTCACGGGTTACACTGTTCAGCGCAAGGCCGACCTGACCGGTTCGGTGGCTGTGGTGAACACAAAGGACCTGCAGACATCTCCTGATCCCGACCCCATGCGCTCCCTGCAAGGTAAGGTGCCGGGCATGACCGTCACCACAAACGGCTCGCCTATCGGCACGGGAACGGTACGCATCCGTGGTATCGGTTCGTTCAACTCCTCGCAGGACCCATTGTTCATCGTTGACGGCGTGCCGACCAACATGGCTTTGAACTCACTCAACATGAACGACATCGAGAGCATGCAGGTGCTCAAGGACGCAGCCTCAGCCAGCATCTACGGTTCACGCGCTTCGAATGGTGTGATCATCATCACGACGAAGAAGGGAAAGAAAGGCGACAAGATCGCCATCGACTTCTCGACCAACCTCACCGCACAGTTCTATACCAGCCAGTCGAAGATGAAGCTGTTGAACACCGGCAGCTATCTCACCGCCATGGCACAGGCCGCCCTCAACGACGGACTGGACCCCGTGGCCTATGCCAGCAACTACGGCGTGGACCTCAAGGCCGCCAACGGCATTCCGGTCACCGCCTACGACCCGGCAACCGGCAAGACCGTTTCCTATACGGCCGCCGGACGCTACAACGGATATATCAACGAGCGGCAGACCATGCCCTTCTCTGACACTGACTGGGTGGACGCCATCTCCCACACTGGTTTCTCGCAGAACTATGACCTCTCGCTCTCTCACGCCAACGACAAGCACAGTGCCATGTTCTCCTTGGGATACAAGGATGTGGACGGAATCCTGAAATACACCAGCTTCCAGAACATCGCCGCCCGGCTGAACACCTCCTGGAATCTCAACAAGATGGTCACCGTGGGCGAGAACCTCACCGTCACCTATTCTACACAGGTGGACTGCGCTCCGATGGAGAACGCGCTGAAGATGCCGCCCGTCGTACCGGTATATGAGAAAGACGGAAAGACCTTCGCCGGACCGGTCGGTTCCATGTCCGACCGTGAGAACCCGGCCCGTGAGCAGTATGACAACCGCGACAACCATCTCGACTACTGGAGAATCTTCGGCAACGCCTACGTAGAGCTGAAGCCTATCAAAGGCCTAACGCTGAAGTCCAACTTCGGTATTGACTACAAGACATCGTTCATTAATGCGCTGACCCACACCTACCAGTCGGACGTGGTCCGCAACAACATCGCCAAGACGACGCTCTCCAACAACAACGAGACCAACTGGGTATGGTCCAACACCGCCAACTATCTCTTCACGCTCCCCGGCGACCACCGCTTCAACATGCTGTTGGGCAGCGAGCTCTCGAAGCAGAGCATCATCGACTTCTCGGCCTACTCCGAGGGGTATGCCCTGGAAGACGTGGACTATATGTGGCCCAACGCTGCCACCGGCACGATGAACAACAGCGGAGCCAAGTTCGGTTATCGCCTGGCTTCCTTCTTCGGCAAGATCGACTACAACTGGCAAGACCTGCTGTTGGCATCGTTCACCATCCGCGAGGACGGATCCTCCCGCTTCGGTAAGAACAGCCGCTGGGGTACCTTCCCCGCTGCCTCCCTCGGCTTCCGCTTCTCTCAGCTGCTCCACTACAACTGGCTCAACGACGCCAAGCTCCGTCTCTCTTGGGGACAGACCGGTAACCAGGCCATCGACAACAACGCGCAGTTCGGCCTCTATGTCGTAGACTACGGCCTCGACCGCGTCACCTCCACCGCCTATGACCTCGCCCTGCAAGGCTCCGGCACCTTCCCCTCCGGCTACCGTGCCACACAGCTGGCCAACCCCGACCTCAAGTGGGAATCCGCCACGCAGTACAACGTAGGTCTGGACTTCACCACGCTCGGCAACTCACTCTACGGTTCTGTTGACGCCTATATCAAGAACGTGAAGGACATGCTCATCAATCCCGCTTACCTTGGAGCAACGGGTGAGGGCGGCAACCAGTGGCAGAACGGCCCCTCGCTGCGCAACTGGGGTATGGAGTTCGCCCTGGGCTACAGAAAGACGCTGGCCTGCGGCCTCGGCCTCGACCTCAACGGCAATCTGAGCTTCTTCCGCAACCGCGTCACCTATCTGCCCTCCTCAACGACAGGCGCTTATGCCCACACGACGACGCAGAACCTCGTACAGAGCCGCAAGCCTTACGGTTCCATCGTAGGATATGTCGCCGACGGACTCTTCCAGACACAGGAGGAGGTCGACGCCTCCGGACAGCCCAACGCACGCCTCGGCGGTCTGAAATATAAGGACCTGACCCACGACGGCAAGATCACCAGCGACGACCAGACGTGGATTTACAATCCGGTGCCCGCCTTCTCCTACGGTCTGAACATCGGTCTGACATATAAAGACTTCGACATGACCATGTTCTGGCAGGGCGTTGCCGACCAGGATGTGTACAACAACCAAAAGTTCCAGACTGACTTCTGGGCCATCACCGACCCGGGATCGAACAAGGGCAGCCGGCTGCTCGGTGCCTGGAACACCAACAACACCAGCTCGTCGATTCCACGTCTGAGCACGATGAACCGCGCGGACGAGGGCCGTGCCTCTTCCTACTTCGTGGAGAACGGATCTTATCTGAAGCTCCGCACCCTGCAAATGGGTTACCGCCTGCCGGCATCGCTGCTCAGCAAGCTCCACATGACCAGTGCCCGCGTCTATGTCTCCGGGCAGAATCTGCTGACCATCAAGAGCAGCTCGCTGACCTGCCCCGATCCTGAGAACCCCGACTGGAACTATCCTCTCTCTTCCTCCGTCTCCTTCGGTTTGCAAGTAGGATTCTAACACCATCACATCTATATATATAATAAAGTATCACATCATGAAAAAGATATATGTCATCGCTTTGGCAGCTGCTATGACCCTGAGCCTGACCGGCTGCAACGATTTTCTGGACTACACACCGACCGCCGTAGTCGATGAGGACAAGGCTTTCTCCGACCCGGAGAAGATGGTCAACAGTGCCTATGCCATGCTCGGCGACTGCTGGTATTCCTATCCCTTCAACCTCTGGCCCTACGGCGACCTGGCATCCGACGACTGTCTCAAAGGCGGTGGCGGAACGGGTGACACAGGTTATCACGACATCGAGGTATGGTCTTCGCTGACCTCCACACGTGGCGAGCTCGACGAGCTCTGGTACCGTCTGTTCTGTGCCGTGTCACGCTGCAACCGCGCCCTGGTCTCCCTGGAGGAGAACGGCAACAACGTGCTTGGGGGGCAGACAACGACAGAGCGCGAAGCTGAGGTCCGCTTCCTGCGCGCCCACTTCTACTTCAAGCTCATCTCCGTGTTCCGTCAGGTGCCATGGATTGACGAGCAGGTCTATAAGGACAAGGCCACGGAGAAGACCTCCAACACACAATACACCTACGAACAGCTCTTCGGCAAAGTCATCGACGACTTTAAGTTTGCCTACGATAATCTGCCCGAGAAGCAGAGCGAGGGCGGACGCGCCAACAAGATTGCCGCCGCCGCTTACTTGGCCAAGTGCTATCTCACCCTGGCCTGGGGCGACGGCTACGAGGCTACCGACGGCGTGAGCCACATCAACAAGGACTATATGCAGAAGGTAGTGGACTACACCGACGTGGTCAAGGCATCACACTATGGTTACCTTGAGGACTATGGCGACATCTTCCTGCCCGACTACAAGAACAGCAAGGAGAGCATCTTCGCTGTGCAGGCCAGTGACTACTCCGAGGACCACACTCGCTACGGGCGCGCCAACTGGTCCAACACGCTCAACGGCTGCTGGGGCATCTGGTCGTGCGGATGGGACTTCCACAAGCCTTCACAGAACCTCGTCAATGCCTATAAGACCCGCAACGGTCTGCCCGAGTTCACCGACTACAACGACAGCGACGAATATCCTGTCAATGGCAAGCCGACAGCACAGAAGTGGGATCCGCGGCTCTTCCACACGGTGGGCATGCCGACCTTCCCCTACAAGTATGAGCCGGAATACACGCTCACCAAGGCCAACTCCCGCACGCCGAACACCTACGGCTACTATACTTCGATGAAGGAAGTGCCGCAGCGTTCCAAGGGCGAGTCCTACAACCGTCCCTGGCAGGCCTTCGACATGAACGACTATGTGCTGCGCTACACCGACGTGATGCTCATACGCGCCGAGGCTCTCATCGAGTTGGGCCGTCTGCAAGAAGCCCGTACGATCATCAACGACATCCGTCAGCGTGCCAAGAACTCTATCAAAAAGCATATTGAATACGCCGCCGACCAGTGCGACATCGCTCTCTATCCTGAGTCTTACTTCCAGGACAAGGAGACAGCCCGCAAGTGCCTGCGCTGGGAGCGCCGACTGGAGATGGGTATGGAGGGTAGCCGCTTCTTCGACCTGCGCCGCTGGGGCATCGCCTCCGAAACTCTCAACAGCTATTTCAAGAGCGAGGCCAAGGATGTCTACGACGGTCAGCCTTATGCCGAGTACTACAAGGACGCGAACTTCACGCCGGGTAAAAACGAGTTTTGGCCGGTTCCCTACAACCAGCTCTACTACATCCCCGGACTGTACACGCAGAATAAAGGCTACGACAAGTAAACCATTCAGTACACATCTGTTTCCAACATGAAAAGATTCTCAATCCTCTTGGCTGCCCTGCTCATGGGCACGGGCAGCCTTCTGGCACAGAGCCATCAGTGGTTCATACGCCATATTCTTTCCGACAAGCACGCCATGATGAGTGTGAATACTCAGAAACGCTACATCCTGCTGCCTATAGAGGAGAAGGAAAACGAGACCACCATTAAAGTCATCAAGGACAGTCACTCCATGCAAGACAT
>ONBC01000075.1 GCA_900315955.1 uncultured Prevotella sp. | reverse complement strand
CGACATTCTGTCGCCTTCGGGCTATTATTTACGTAGTGGTCTCAACTTTTTTATCCAACTGGTGTAAAATCAGAATAATTTTATGTAAGTTTGCAAGCACGAAAAGTGTGCACAACTATGACGATACCTACCGAATTTGCCGACTATACCCGACGGCTTATGGGCGAGGCGCTCTATGCCGTCCTCGAAAGGGGTCTGCAGGCAGAGGCACCCGTGAGTGTACGCCTCAACCCTTTCAAGACCGACGGCAAGCTGGAGGGAGGCGAGCCTGTGCCCTGGTGTCCGTGGGGCTACTGGTTAGAAGACCGTCCCGCATTCACCTTCGACCCGCTGCTCCATGCCGGCCTCTACTATGTGCAGGAAGCCTCCTCGATGTTTGTCTGCGAGGCCGTAAGGCAATGCGCCGCGCAAGGGCTCCTGCCCGCAGGCGCGCTCCTCGCCGCTGACCTCTGCGCCGCACCGGGCGGGAAGACGACGGCACTGCGCTCAGTGCTGCCCGAGGGAAGCCTGCTCTTCAGCAACGAGCCGATGAAGCAGCGGGCGAGCATCCTCAAGGAGAACATCATCAAGTTCGGACATCCCGACATCATCTTGACCAACAATTACCCCCGTGACTATCGGAAGACGGGGCTCGCCTTCGACCTTATCCTCACCGACGTGCCGTGCTCGGGCGAGGGGATGTTTCGCAAAGATGCGGGTGCCGTGGACGAATGGAGCGTGCAGAACGTGGAGAGATGCCGCCAGCTGCAACGCTCCATCGTCGAGGATATATGGCCGTGCCTCAAGCCGGGCGGAATGCTTATCTATTCGACCTGTACGTTCAATGCCCATGAGGATGAGGAGAACGTACAATGGATAGCCGACACCCTCGGTGCCGACTTCATCCCGTTAGAGACACCGGCGGTCTGGAACATCACGGGTCCGCTCACGGGCTCCCAGCCCTGCTGCCGTTTCATCCCGGGGCGCACGCGCGGCGAAGGACTCTTCATGGCTGTGCTCCGTAAGCACGGCGAGGCGGGCGACAAAACGCGGAATTCTCAGGCGGGGTCTGGAAAAGCAAAGAAAGGCAACGGCGAGCACCGGAAGTGGCTCAACCCGTCGTTTGGAGATTTCGCCGAGACAGAAGAGAAAGGAACGGTCCGTGCCCTGCCCCTCCGATGGGCGGATCTATATAATAATGTGAAGAAGCAACTGCATGTCATTCATGCCGGCATAGCACTGGGCACCGTGAAAGGCAGAGACCTTGTCCCCGACGTGTCGCTGGCCCTCAGCACAGCCCTCAACCGGACAGCCTTTCCTCAGGCCGAGCTCTGCTACGACGATGCCATCCGCTATCTGAGGAAAGAAGCCGTGACGCTCCCCGCCGACGCGCCGCGGGGCTTCACGCTCGTCACCTACCGACAGCAACCCTTAGGTTTCGTAAAGAACATCGGCAACCGTGCCAACAACCTCTACCCACAAGAATGGAAGATCAAAAGCTCACATATCCCAACCTCAGCCTCATCGCTGCCATGTCACCCCATCGAGCCATAGGCTCCCACGGCACGCTCCCCTGGCATATCCCGGAGGATCTCGCCCACTTCAAACAGCTTACGTGGGGGCACACCGTCCTTATGGGTCGCAAGACCTATGAGTCGTTGCCCCACGGTGCCCTGCCCGGGAGGAGAAACATTGTCCTGAGCCAGACGCTTACGAAGCTGCCCGACGGCGAGGTCTGCCGGTCGCTAAAAGAAGCCTTAGCCCTCGTGAGCAACGACGAAGAAGTATTTGTCATGGGAGGAGCCTCTGTCTACCGTGAAGCGCTGCCTTGGGCCTTGCGAATCTTCATCACCTTGGTCGACGAGGAGCCTGAAGCTGCCGACACGTTCTTCCCGGCCTTCGACGAGAGCCAATGGCTTGAGACCAAGCATGAGCAACACCCGGGCTTCGCGTTCACGGAGTGGATAAAACAAGATTAAAGAAATATCAAATAATGGACAATATCATCTCCAACAACCCCTATCTCGATTTCCTGCGATACAGCCTGCATGAAAACGCGAAGCTGCCGGAAAGCGCAAGCCGCATCGACTGGGACAAGCTTCTCGACTTCGGCACGCGCCAGAGCATACGCGGCGTGTTGCTCTATGGCATCAAGAAGCTGCCTGCCGATGGACCACACCCTACTTTCCCGCAACTGAAACGGTGGCTGAAGACAAGTATTGCCATCAAGACCACTAACATTCAGGTGTACCGCGATGCCGTCACCCTCAGCCAATGCTTCCACAAGGAGACGGGCGGCGAGAGTGTCGTGATGAAAGGACAGGCTAACGCCCTGCGCTACCCAGATCCTTACATCCGGGAGCCGGGCGACATCGACTTGTGGACGACGGCTACGACAAAGCAGCTCATCAGATGGGCACACAGCCACGATCCCAAAGGGAGCGTGGAATATCATCATGTAGACCTCAACACCTTAGCCACGCCTGTGGAGCTTCATTATGTTCCGTCGTTCATGGGCAACCTCTTCTATGAATGGCGCATGCGGCAATGGTTCAAAAAAGAAAAGCCCAGACAGTTTGGCAACAAAGCTGTGTTACCGGACGGTCTGGGCGAAATAGGGATTCTCGAACCCTCGTTCGACTGTATTTTCCAATTGTCACACATGATGCACCACTTCTTCTTCGAGGGCATCGGCTTCCGGCAGGTGATCGACTTCTATTACCTGCTCAGCGCCATGCCTGAAGATGACGGATCCATCATGCGAACGGTCAGAAGGCTCAACATGCGCAAGTTTACTGCTACCGTGATGTACGTCCTCCGGGAAGTCTTAGGCTTGCCGGATGACAAACTGCTGTGCGAGCCCAATGAGAAAATAGGGACTCTGTTCCTTCATGAACTACTCTCTGCCGGCAACTTCGGGTATCACGACAGCCGGTACAACTTCCGCGGCTTGTCCCGGTGGAACCAATACAAGTTGGAGACCCGGCGCAATCTGCATTTTGCCAAGGAGTTTCCCGCAGAGGTCGTCTTTGGACGGCCGATCGCGCGCTTCTGGCATGCGGCCTACAAGTTCTGGCTGTCTTCCTCGGTAGACTGAGCAGCGTATTCGATCGGCAGCTGCCGGTCGATAACGTTGTTGAAGCTTACGATGGTCTCTGAACGGGAGAGGCCGAGCGGCTGAAGCTTGTCGTGGATAATGTTCAGCAAGTCGTGGTTGTTGTGCGCATAAATCTTGATGAACATGTCGTAACCACCCGTGGTGTAATGACATTCGGTGACCTCCGGAATCTGGCGCAGCTTCTCCACCACTTGGTCAAACTTCTCCGGGTCTTTCAGATACAGACCTACATAAGCGCAGGTCTCGAAGCCGATCTTCTCCGGATCGATAATGAACTGTGAGCCTTTGATGATCCCCAACGACGTAAGTTTCTGAATGCGCTGATGAATAGCCGCACCACTGACGTTGCAGGCCCTGGCCACCTCGAGGAAAGGAATGCGGGCATCGCTCTGAATGAGCTGAAGGATCTTTCTGTCTAATGCATCAATAATTTGACGTGCCATTGTAAAATGTAATCTTATTTTATTTTTAGTGATGCAAAGATACAACCTTTCCTAATAATCCGCAACTATTTAAGCTATTATCTTACAAAAATAGCACATATTTAACGAAAGTATGCGCCACTTGAAAGAAACGGCGACAAAATAGATGCTTTTTTCTTCCAACTATTCTACCGTCACGCTCTTGGCCAGATTGCGTGGTTGGTCCACATTGAGGCCTTTCTCCACGGCAATGTGATAGGCAAGGAGCTGCAGGGGAACGACAGAGAGCAGCGGGGCCAACGGTGCCAGGGTCTGCGGCACGCTGATGGTCTCGTCGGCAATCTTTGCCATCTCCGTGTCGCCCTCGGTGATGACGGCGATGATACGGCCGCCTCGTGCCTTCACCTCCTGCATGTTGGAGACGATCTTCTCGTATCCCTTATGGTGGGTGGCGATGAAGAGCACAGGCATCATGTTGTCGACCAAGGCGATAGGGCCGTGCTTCATCTCGGCGGCAGGATAGCCTTCAGCATGGATATAACTGATCTCCTTCAGTTTCAGCGCCCCTTCCAGAGCCACAGGATAGTTCCAGCCTCGGCCGAGGTAGAGGAAGTTGGAGGCATAGGTATAGACACGGGCCAGGTTCTTGATCTCGTCATTCTTCTTCAGCACCTCTTCTATCTTGTCGGGTATGCTCTTGAGCTCCTTCGTCAGCGCCACAAACTCATCGTGGCCCAGCGTGCCTTTGGCATGGGCAAGGGCAAGGGTGAGCAGCGTCAGGCAAGTGAGCTGCCCCGTGAAGGCTTTCGTGGAGGCCACACCAATCTCCGGACCCACGTGGATATAGATGCCCGTGTCGGTCTCGCGCGCGATGGAGGAGCCTACGGCATTGACGATGCCGAAGATGCAGGCACCCCGCTCCTTGGCGAGCTTGATGGCAGCCAACGTGTCGGCGGTCTCACCGCTTTGAGAAATGGCAATGACGACATCGGTCGGATAGATCACGGGATCGCGATAACGGAACTCTGAGGCATAGTCTACCTCCACAGGAATCTTGCAGAAGTGCTCCAAGAGCTGCTTGCCGATCAGACCGGCATGCCAGGACGTGCCGCAAGCCACGATGATGAAGCGTGTGGCGGAGAGCAGACGCGCGCGGTTGTTACGCACGGCGGAGAGGATGACGGTGTCGTCGAAGAGGCGTCCGCTCATGCAGTCGCGCAGACAACGGGGCTGGTCAAAGATCTCCTTCAGCATATAGTGGGGGAAGCCGCCACGGTCGAGCATGTCAAGATCCATGTCGATCTGTCGGACATTGACATCCACGTTCTTGTTGCGCAGGTCGATGATCCGCAGCGCCTCTCCCGGATGGCAGACGGCAATCTGCTCGTCGTCGATATAAACGACATCCTGGGTATATTCGGCGACGGGCGTGGCATCGGAGGCGATGAAGAACTCGCTGTTGTCCTTCGTCACGCCGATGACGAGGGGCGAGCCTTTGCGTGCGGCAACGAGTGTATGCGGATCGCGCTTGTCGATCACGGCGATGGCGTAGGCACCGATACACTTGCGCAGGGCATGACGCACGGCCTCCATCAAAGAGCACTGGTGCTTCTCCTGAGCATATTCAATAAGCTGCACAAGCACCTCGGTATCGGTGTCGCTCTTGAAATGGAACCCGCGCTTCTTCAGCTGCTCACGAAGGACAATGAAGTTCTCGATGATGCCGTTATGCACAAGCGCGATGTTTCCCGACTCGGAGACGTGCGGGTGTGCGTTCCTCACCGACGGCTCTCCGTGCGTAGCCCAACGGGTATGCGCGATGCCGACGCTGCCGCCGCAGTCCTTTCCTGCCGCGGCATTCTCTAAGTCAGCGACCTTTCCTTTGGCCTTATAGACATGCAGCTCGTCCGCGTCATTGATAAGAGCCACCCCCGCAGAGTCGTAACCACGGTATTCGAGACGATGAAGGCCTTTGATGAGCATCCCGTAAGCCTGGCGAGAGCCAATATATCCTACTATTCCACACATAATCTTATTCTGTTTTTGCGCAAAATTAGTAACTTTCCGCTTGCTATTACCACAATTAAGCTACTTTTTCATCAAAAGTAGCGAAAAATTGTCGTACCTTTGCACAAAACAATACCACAATGGGAAAAGGAAAACTACAGAAGTTTGCAGAGATGGAGACGTTCAAGAATGTCTTCCAGTATCCATTCTCCGTCATCAGCGACGTGCCTTTTGAGATGAAAGGGCACTGGCGAGAACAGTATTTCAAGAACGACCACCCGATCGTGCTCGAGCTCGGCTGCGGCCGTGGCGAATACGCCGTGGGGCTGGCAAGGATGTATCCCGACATCAACTTCATCGGGGTGGACATCAAAGGGGCACGCATGTACACGGGCGCGAAACAGGCTTTGGAGGAAGGCTTAGAGAATGTGGCGTTCCTGAGGACGAGCATTGAGATCATCGACCGGTTCTTCTCGGAGGACGAGGTGCAGGAGCTGTGGCTCACGTTCTCCGACCCACAGATGAAGAATCCGCGCAAACGGCTCACGTCGACTTACTTCATGGAGCGCTACCGTCGGTTCCTCGTCGACGGCGGCATCGTGAACCTCAAGACCGACTCCAACTTCCTCTTCACCTACACCCGTCTGATGGTTGAGAAGAACCAGCTGTCTGTCGACTACTGCACGGAAGACCTCTATCATGCCACACCCGAAGGTTTGCAAGGCTCGCCCCTGCTCTCGATCCATACTTATTATGAAGGCATGTGGATGGAGCGCGGCCTCAACATCCGGTACCTACGCTTCCGCCTGCCGCGCGAAGGAGCGCTCCACGAACCCGATGTGGAGATTCCGCTCGACGAATACCGCAGCTACCACCGTGAGAAACGCAGTTCGAAGGACACCGCCAAGTAACGTGCGTCTTGCAGGGAAGAGGGTGGCTTCGCATTCTTTTCTTGACCAAAACTAATAAAACCCTTGCTGTGATGCAAGTCGATTCTCGCAGCGGCGTATATATTTTCTCGCGGAGCCGCGGAGTTTATTGAGCCGCGGAGTTATTGCCTCTGAGAATGAGAGCACACAGAGAGCCCTTCGGTCTTTCGTGTGCCGTATCGGCCATTTGCAGGGTGCGGCCCTTGTGGCCGTCCGCACCCCGGATGGGAAATTGGTTACCCAGCCATGGCGGACGGCCACAAGGGCCGCGCCCTGCAAGAGGATCGGAATGTTCACGAGGAGTATATTTCT
This sequence comes from uncultured Prevotella sp., assembly GCA_900315955.1. Taxonomy (GTDB): domain Bacteria; phylum Bacteroidota; class Bacteroidia; order Bacteroidales; family Bacteroidaceae; genus Prevotella. Next base: position 4,075 of record ONBC01000075.1, on the reverse strand, counting down.
GCACTCAGCGAGCGACAGCGAGCATAAGTCGTGAAAAGTCGTGGAAAGTCGTGGAAAGTCGTTGCTAAAAAAGCATAAGTGGTGGAAAGCCGCTGCAAAAATATTCATGCTTCTCCTTTGCGACCTTTGCGGCTTGGCGAGAAAAATATCCCGCGACAGTTGCTCTTCTCTAAAGGCTGAAGGCCGCTCTCAACTTTGGAGTTCGTGTCACAACCTGCCAGCCTCGGAGAGGCTGCCTCCACCGACGCACGATCCTCGCGCTCTCCTCCCAAGACCGAAGGGCTCTCTGCGTTCTCTAATTCTCAGCGGCAATAACTCTGCGGCTCAATAAGCTCTGCGGCTCTGCGAGAAAAATCTCCGCGTCTATACGAGAATCGACCGCACAGCCTGCCGCTCACTTACCGCAGCGAATATTCCTCGAATCGCTTCTCTGCCAACTGCTCATATTTCGTGCCGGGCCGCCCATAGTTGGCATACGGATAGATGCTGATGCCACCGCGCGGCGTGAACAACCCCGTGACCTCGATATACTTGGGATCCATGAGCTTGACGAGATCCTTCATGATGATGTTGACACAATCCTCATGGAAGTCGCCGTGGTTGCGGAAGGAGAAGAGATAGAGCTTCAGGCTCTTGCTTTCCACCATCTTCACATCGGGGACATAGCAGATACGGATCTCCGCAAAGTCGGGCTGACCCGTGATGGGACAGAGCGAGGTGAACTCGGGGCAGTTGAACCGCACCCAGTAGTCGTTCTCCTGATGCTTGTTGGTGAAGGTCTCCAACACCTCCGGGGCATAATCCATCTTATATTTGGTCTTGGCACCCAGCGCCTTGAGACCCTCGTCTTTTCTTTCCATACATTATATTATTTAGACATTAAAGATCTTCCACACACTATAGTTGACACCCTCGTCGTACGCATCCTCACCCTCGTGACTCTTGAGGTACTTCACGACCCGTATGGTCATCGGCAGAGCGATGACCTCGTAGAAGGTCTTGAGAAACACTTGCCAGAGCATGAGCTTCGGGAGCTCGGCGGCGGGCACAACCCCTCCCAGGGCTAACGGAAAGAAGATGAGCGAGTCGCAGCTCTCTCCCGCCACGGTGCTGAGGATGGCGCGTGCTGAGAAATGCCTGCCGTGATCGTGAATCTTCATGCGGCTCATGACATAGGCATTCATGAAACTGCCCACGAGGAAAGCCACAAACAAGGCGGCGGCAATGCGCGGCGCCAAGCCGAAGACGGCATGAAACCCCGCGTCGTTGTGCCAGTAAGGCGCACCGGGAATCCAGTCGCACAAAGCGCCCATGGCCACGAAGAAGAAGTTCATGGCGAAGCCTGTCCAGATGAGCAGTCGGGCTTTGCGATATCCCCACACCTCGCAGACGCAGTCGTTGATGATATAAGACACCGGGAAGACCAACAGGCCGCCGGTAAGATTGACCGGACCGACAGCTATCTGCTTGGTCTCGAGAAGGTTTGCCAAAATGAGGCAAACGCAAAAAAGAATGCTAAAGAGCATGAACATCACGCTTACTTCCGCACGTGGTTGTTTTGTCATTTCTTGTTTTGTTAAAGGGGGTTGAGCAAGTACCCCTGTTATTCTGTTTAACCTAAATATTGTCGCAGGATCTTCGAGGCGGGCGAATGCTTGATCTTCCTGATCGCCTTCTCCTTGACCTGACGGATGCGCTCGCGCGTCATCCCCATCTCGTTGGCAATCTCTTCGAGGCTCTTCTCCTGACAGCCTATGCCAAACGACTCTCTGACGACCTGCTGCTCCCGCTCGCTCAGCACTTCCTTGAGCAGATCCTGAATAAACTGATTGAGCGACTCGCTGTCGACCGTGCTGTCCGACCGGTAATCCTTATCGTCGGAGGAGAGAGTGTCACCGATGGTACTGTCCGCCTCGTCATTGCCGAGCGGCGCGTCGATGCTTGTCGACTTGTTGTTGGCTTCTTTCGCCGCCTCTATCGTCTCCTCTTCAAGGCCGGTGATCTGGGCGAGCTCATGATCCGAGGGCATGCGTCCGTGCTCCTGCATGAACGCCTCCGTCGCCCGGTTCACCTTCAGGGCTATGCCCATCTGGTTCAGCGGAACACGCACCAGACGGCTCTTGACCGCCAAGGCCTCCATGATGCTCTGGCGGATCCACCATACAGCATAACTGATAAACTTGAATCCGCGGGTCTCATCAAACTTCTCCGCTGCCTTCACCAGACCCATGTTGCCCTCGTTGATAAGGTCAGTCAGCGAGATGCCCTGATGCTGATACTGCTTGGCAACAGAGACGACAAAGCGAAGGTTCGACCTCACCAGGCGATCCCGCGCTTCCTCACCGACTCGTCCGCCTTGATGGACTTGGGTTGCCAAGGCAGCCTCTTCCTCAGGCGACAACAACGGCTCACGGGCTATCTCTGTCAAGTACCTATCCAACGACTCGCTGTTGCGTGTCGTAATTGCTTTCGTTATCTTCAGTTGTCTCATCTCAGGTCTACGTTAAGAAGTAAAGGTCAATTAACCTTACAAAGGTACAGCTTTTTGACGACAATACAAAGAAAGAAACAGAAAAAAGCACTCAAACCGATGAAAAAACCTCGCATGGCTTCGTCAATGCGTCACCCATATTTAATCAGCCGTATTCTTTTCATGACCAAAACCAATAAAACCCTTGCTGTGATGCAAGGGCACTGGCACAAAGGGTTTTATTGGTTTTGTTTTCAAGGGAAAGTCGTTGTGACGCGTCACCCTGAATCTCCTAAATTTTCTTTCAAGTGCTTGATTATAAGACTTTTCACGCAGATCCGCAGAGTTTATTGAGCCGCAGAGATGATACGTGTGAGAGGCTGAGACCGCTGAGAGGCCTTCGGCCTTATGAGGAGAGAGCAGAGAGACCTTCGGTCTATGTGGAGAGATCGAGGAGATAGTGCGAGAACAGTGTTGGTGCATCTCTGTGAACTCCCCTCAAGACCGAAGGTCTCTCTGCTCTCTCTAATTCTCAGAAGCAATAACTCCGCGGCTCAATAAACTCTGCGGCTCTGCGAGAAAAATCCATACGGCTTTGCAAGAGAAGAGCAACTGTCGCGGGATATTTTTTCTCGCCAAGTCGCAGAGATCGCAAAGGAGAAGCATGAATATTTTTAGCAACGACTTTCCACGATTTATGCTTTTTAGCAACGGCTTTCCACGACTCTTCACGACTGATGCTTTTTTGCAGCGGCTTTCCACGACTTATGCTCGCTATCGCTCGCTGAGCGCGGAAAGTCGTGCGTCAGTGGGGACAGCCTCGGAGAGAGGCTGATAATAATCTATGCATCTCATCAACATCCCCCAGGCAGCATCCTTCCACAAACAGAGAATATTCTTTACAAAAAGTAAAAGGTCTTGACAATGGAAATTCGCAAAAGAGAACGCGAAATGGAGGTTTGACAGGCGAGAAAAGAGAATGACGGACGAGAAAAAGAGAAAAAGAATCGACCTTACTACAGTTATGTCACTGACATTTAACTGTAAAGTCAGTGACATAACCGTTAAATGTCAGTGACATAACCGTGTTAAGTGCCCTACCTAACTATAGTAATGTCCGCCATTGGGAATGACTGGGAAAGTCTCTTAAAAGGAAAAATTACACATCTCCCTGATTTACTGGTGATTACGGACTCGCCTCGTCATCGCGTTTTATCGAGGCAACCACCTCTTCGCTCGCAAAAAATCGATTCTCAGCGGGGGTTGAAAAAAATAAATATTGACATTTACTGCATCACTCCTGACTTCGTCAATGCGTCACCCATGTTTAATCAGTTGTGCCGTCTATTCTGACCAAAACTCATAAAAACCTTGCTATGATGCGGCAGGCTGACCGGTCGATTCTCGCGGAGACGTGTAGTTTTTTCTCGCAGAGCCGCAGAGTTTATTGAGCCGCAGAGATGATACGTGTGAGAGGCTGAGATCGCTGAGCGGCCTTTGGCCTTGTGAGGAGAGAGCAGAGAGTCGTAGGTCGGTGGAGGCAGCCCCAGAGGGGCTGAATTTTTCATAACCCCAGTCTAAGCGAGCGAAGCGAGCGCAGACTGG
>ONBC01000052.1 GCA_900315955.1 uncultured Prevotella sp. | reverse complement strand
GTACTGCAATGCAATGCGGGAGAGTAGGCAGCCGCCTCCTTTGAAACGAGAGCCTTGAGGATAGCAATATTCTCAAGGCTCTTTTTCGTGTTTACAGTTTTAATGCTTTTTTGTGTTTATGGTTTTAGCCTTCCATAGTGCGATTCATTTATTGGGGAGACCCTAATAATATAAAAAAAACATGTGGCCTTTATCGTCGGTTCGTTTCTTTTTATTATCTTTGCAACAGAAACAAAGTGAGCCTTGATGCGTTGGCTCATGGACTTGTAACCCAATATCGGAAGTTAAAGATTTATTTATTTCTATAACCATGAAGAGAATTGTTTTAATTCGCCACGGCGAGAGCCAGTGGAATCTTGAGAACCGTTTCACAGGTTGGACCAATGTTGACCTCACAGAGAAGGGCAAGCAAGAGGCTTTTGATGCCGGCAAGCTCATGAAGGAGAAGGGCTTCCATTTCGACATCGCCTACACTTCTTACCTGAAGCGTGCCGTGAAGACCCTGAACAATGTCCTCGATGCTATGGATGAGGACTGGATCCCTGTAGTGAAGACATGGCGTCTGAACGAGAAGCACTATGGCGCTCTCCAGGGTCTGAATAAGAAGGAGACCGCCAAGAAGTACGGTGACGAGCAGGTGCTGCTCTGGCGTCGCAGCTATGACGTGGAGCCTCACGACCTCGCTGCTGACGGCACAGGTTCGGCTTTGGCTGATCCCCGTTACGCTAAGGTTCCTACTCAGTATCTGCCGAAGACCGAGAGTCTGAAGGACTGCATCGCACGTGTCATGCCGTTCTGGGAGTGCGAGATCTTCCCGAAGCTCAAGGAGGTTGACAACATCATTGTTGCTGCTCACGGTAACTCTCTCCGCGGTATCGTGAAGCACCTCAAAGGCATCTCCGACAAGGACATCTCCGGTCTGAACATTCCGACAGCTACTCCGTATGTGTTCGAGTTCGATGACGACCTCAACCTCGTCAAGGACTACTACCTCGGTGATGCAGCTGCCATTGCCGCAAAGGCTGCTGCTGTTGCCAATCAGGGTAAGGCTTAACCATACCGCCCGCGTAATGCGCGCGACCGAAGAAAAATAAAGAATACAGTGGCTATCGACGGCCACTGTATTTTTTGTTTTTAATTTCCGTAAAAGGAACACTACTTCTAAATTTTGAGCCGTCTTTGTAGTTGTCTTGAATAATTATTGTATCTTTGCATGTATAAAGAAACGAGAATGACAAACCCTGATACCCCTCATAAGATGAATAAGACGGAAGCCTTGCTGCGGCTTGCCCGGCCTGTACAGTGGATCAAGAATTTCTTTGTGTTCGCTCCTATCCTTTTCGGCGGTGCACTCTTCAAATCCTCTTCGCTGATGGAAGGCTTCGTCACCTTCTTTGCTTTCAGTTTTGCTGCCTCGAGCATCTATTGTTTCAACGATATTCATGATGTGGCTGACGACCGTCGCCATCCTGAGAAGTGCCACCGGCCGGTTGCCAGTGGAGTGGTGACGGTTCGGCAGGCCTATGCGTTGATGTCGCTGCTGTTCGCCTTAAGCGTTGGCTCAAGCCTGCTCCTCACGCTGCTGGCTCCAACAGACCAGGCTCCGGTTGAGACAGCGATGGTCACGTTGGCCGTGATCGTCTTCTATTGGCTCCTCAACCTCGCTTATTGTATCAGGCTGAAGCATTACGCCATTGTTGACGTGTGTGTCGTTGCTTTTGGCTTTGTGCTTCGTATGATCGCCGGCGGCGCGGCGACGCATATCATGCTGAGCAAATGGATCGTGCTCATGACCTTCCTCCTGACACTCTTCATGAGTTTTGCCAAGCGGCGCGACGACGTGCTGCGCATGGAGGCTACGGGAGAGGCACCCCGGAGAAACACCAGCCGATACAACTCCACGTTCATCAACCAGGCGCTCACCATCACGGCTTCCGTCACCCTCGTGTGTTACATCATGTATACTGTCAGTCCGGAGACGCAGGCCCGGTTCCACTCCGATTATCTCTATCTGACGAGCATCTTTGTCCTTCTCGGGTTGTTGCGTTATCTTCAGATTACGGTCGTTGATAAGAAGAGTGGCAACCCCACGAAAGTGATTGTGCGTGACCGCTTCATTCAGATAGATGTCTTGGCTTGGCTCGTGACGTTCATGCTCATTATTTATGTAGGTGGAATGGTCTAATAAAATATGTGGAATAAGAAACTATATGTCTTCGACTTCGACGGCACGCTTACCAGGCGCGACACGCTCATTGCCTTCATCCGCTTCGCACGGGGTACGACGTGGCTGTTGCGCTGCCTGCTGCTGCTCTTACCGTGGCTGTTGCTGATGAAGCTTCGGTTGGCCGACAACGGCCGAACGAAGGAACGGCTCTTCTCGCTCTGCTTCAAGGGCATGGAGCTCGCGGAGTTTAATGACCTCTGCAGCCGTTTTGCCAGCACTGCTTCGCATCGAATGATTCGTCAGGACACGTGGGACGTAATGCGGAAAGCCCTTGCCGGAGGATGCCGTGTGTTCATTGTCAGTGCAAGCATCGACAACTGGGTGGCACCGTTCTTCAAGGGGGTAGGCTCGGTGACGATCCTTGGCACACAGATAGAGACCGTTGACAATCGGCTCACGGGCCGCTTCCTGACGCCTAACTGCTATGGCGCTGAGAAAGTGAGACGGCTCAAGGATGCGCTGCCCGGACTAAAAAACAATCGGCGACAATATGAAATCATCGCTTTTGGCGACAGCCGGGGTGACAAAGAGATGTTTGAATATGCAGACGAAAGTTATTATATCGGGAAAGCACCTGTCAACGTTGATGCAAGGTAAGCTCGGTGAGATCATCCGCTTCGGTATCGTAGGCGGCATAGCTACTGTCCTCCAGTATGCCATCTATTACGGACTCATCCAGCTTATCCCGTCCACTGCCACGAAGGCTTCGGCTCATGTGTGGACGACGGTAGCCATGACGGTAGGCTATGTGCTGAGCTTCATCTTCAATTTCTTTGCTTCTACGCGCTTCACATTCCGCGTGAAGGCCAATGCCAAGCGAGGTGCTGGCTTCCTCTTCTCACATGTCGTGAACTACTGCCTTCAGATGCTGACGCTCAACTTCTTCCTCTGGCTCGGCTTGTCGAAAGCGGTGGCTCCTATCCCGATGTTCTGCATCTGTGTGCCTGTCAACTTCCTCCTCGTGCGGTTCTTTCTGAAGCGTTAACCATGAAAAAGTTTTATCTCTTCTTCCTTCTTGTCCTCTCTGGACAGCTTTTTGCCCAACGCCCTTCGCTGACTTCCTTCACGCTCTCCAACGGCCTGACGGTATGGCTCAACGAAGACCATGCCCAGCCGAAAGTCTTTGGTGCTGTCGTCGTCAAGGCGGGGGCTAAGGATTGTCCCAACTCGGGTATTGCTCATTATCTCGAGCACCTTCTCTTCAAAGGTACGCAGAAGATAGGTACCACCGATTATGTGAAGGAGAAGCCGTGGCTTGACAGCATTGCCGCTGCGTATGACCGCCTGGCCAAGACCACCGATGCCACCCGTCGTCTCGCTATCCAGCGACATATCAACGACCTCTCCATTCGTGCTGCCGACTATGCCATCCCCAACGAGTTCGGCAACCTCATCGACCGCTTCGGAGGAACGGGGCTCAACGCCTATACCTCTTTTGATGAGACGGTCTTCCACAACACCTTCTCACCGCAGTATATCCGACAGTGGTGCGAGCTCAATGCCGAGCGCATGCGCGATCCCGTCTTTCGTCTCTTTCAAGGCGAACTGGAGACTGTCTATGAGGAGAAGAACATGTATACCGACAACCTCCTCGCTTCGACGGCTGAGAAAGCACAACAGATAGCCCTTGCCGGCACGCCTTACGCTTATCCGATCATCGGAGCCACAGACAGTCTGAAGAACCCGCGGCTGACGGAGATGATGCGGTTCTTCCGTGAACGCTATGTGCCTACCAATATGGGTCTCATCCTCTGTGGTGATATCCGAGCAGACAGTTTGCGCCCACTGTTAGAGCGTACGTTCGGCACCTTACGGGCTTCGGGCGAGCGCTTCACACCGACCCCTGTTGCACGGCTGCGCGACTTCACGCATATGCCTCTGCTGCGCCTGAAGATGCCTGTGCCCCTCGTGAAGATAGGCGGCAGAATCTGGCAGATGCCGGATGAGAAGAGTGACGACTATGCTGCTTTTCAAGTGGTAGCCTCCATGCTTACCAACGAGGAGAAGACCGGACTCATCGACTCGCTCGTGACGAGCAGTCGTCTGCTCTTCGCCCGGGGCATGGGCTATAGCTTCAAGGACTTCTCAGCCTGGGGCTTCGGCTTCGTGCCCCGCCTGCCTTTCGACTCACGCAAGAAGGCGGAGAAGCGCTGTCTGGAGCAGATCGACAAACTCAAGCAGGGCCGGTTTAGCGAGGCCTCCCTCCAGGCAACCAAACTCACCCTCCAGCGAGATGCTGAGCGGGCGATGGAGTCTGTCTCCGGCAGGAGTACGGCGATGATCAACGCTTTCTCGCACGGGCTGGCTTGGGAGCGTGTGACCGGGCGTGCTGCAAGCATCGGCCGGGTGAGCCGGGAGGATGTCATGCGGGTGGCGCGGCAATACCTCAATGACGACTGTCTCCGGCTGGCAAAGAAGTTCGGACATTATCCCAAAGAGCATGTCTCCCAACCAGGCTATAAACCTGTAACACCTAAGAATGCCGGCAGGCAGTCGGCTTACGCGGTTGCCATCGGGCAAGAGCCTTATCCGTCGGCAACCCCGCGGCCGCTGGACCTTGACAAGGATGCGGCTTGCACCCCGTTGTCAAAGCTTGTCAATCTCTATACCGTTTCCAATCATCAGAACGATGTCTTTACGCTTCAGCTCATCTACCGCCGTGGCTTCCGCAAGGACAGCCGTCTGGCTCCCATGGCCGACTATCTCAACTCCATCGGCACGGAAGCGCACGACAAGCATGCCTTCGGCAATTTGTTGCGCCGCTACGGTGCCACGCTCTCGGCAGAGGCATCGCCTACCGATGTGACCCTGACACTGACAGGCATCGACCGTTATTTCAAGGAGACGGTAGGGCTGCTCCACGAGTTTCTCAATTCGCCAAAGGCCGACAAGGAGCAGTTCAAGGCACTCGTAAAATCGACACGCCTCGACGAGCGTACCCTTTTCAGACAGAACAGCAATATCGCGGAGATGGTCGTGCAGCAGATAGCGATGGGCGACAGCTCCGACTACCTGCAGCGGACGACGGCCAGGGAATTGAAGAACCTCGGCGGCGATAGCCTTGTCAGTGTCTTCAAGAATCTGCAACATTGTCAGACCGACATTGTATATTGTGGCAGTCGGAAACCTAAAGATGTTGAAAACATCCTAAAAGATAATATTTCCGTGGATGCGGTTGACCTGGCCTGGACAGCGGGCAGCATCCGGCTCCGGCCCGTCATGGAGAACACGGTGTATATCTACGACAACCCTTCGGCGCGTCAGACGATCGTGGGCTCCTACGTGCAGACCGCGCCGATGCCGTCGGCCGCAGACCGGGCTCGACTGCGGCTGTGGGGCAGTTACTTTGGAGGCGGCATGCAGTCGGTACTCTTCCAGGAAGTGCGTGAGTTCCGCGCCTTGGCTTATTCGGCTTATGGCTACCGCATCACGTCCGACCTGCTGACGCACGGGACTCTGCCCTGCGGCTATGTCTCGCAGATAGGCACGCAGGCTGACAAGGCGATGACGACGACGTTGCTCCTCGACTCGCTCCTCTCGGATATGCCGCTCCGCAGTGCGCAGGTCGAGACGGCGCGCCATGCAATCGTCAACGGCATCAACAACAGTTTCCCGACGATGCGCCAGATTGGTGCCGAGGTGGCAGACCTCCGTTTGCATGGCTATGCTCAGGACCCTGATGCCGCGATCCTGAAGGCGCTCGCCCCCATGACCCCTTCCGACCTGATGCGTTTCTATCGGGGAAATATCCAGTCTCGTCCCCGCGCCATCTTCATTGTCGGAAACAAGAAGATGCTTGACATGAAACGGCTGGGAAAGCTCGGAAAGATCGTGATACTAAAGAAAGCGGACATATACAAATAAAGTCTAAAAGATTTGGAAGCTGATCTATAATTACCTATCTTTGTGGTTCTAATGCGGATGTTCAGTTGAGCTTGACGGTCATCTAAGTGCACGTCTGGCACATTTCTTGTTTGTTACATTTCAATGCATAAAAAAGACAATAACTGTAATATAATAGACTATGGAAGTACAAGATTTGGAAAAGATCGTTGAAGGGCAGAGCTCCACGCAGCGTATGGAGCGCGACTTGGCAAGGTCAGCCGCCTTTCCTGCTTTGATGCGTAAAGTATATCTCTGGATGACGATGGCGCTCGTCATCACGGGTCTCTGTGCCTGGGGCACGGCAACAAGTCCGTCGATGGTTCAGTTGGTCTATGGTAACCGGGCGGCTATCTGGGTGCTGTTTATCGCAGAGCTTGGCCTCGTGTTCTATACCACGGCACGCATCAACCGACTGTCGTTGACTACCGCCACGACATTGTTCATCCTCTATTCGGCGCTCAACGGTGTGACGCTGTCGTCCATTTTTATGGTCTACGCGATGACATCCATCGCTAAGGTGTTCTTCATTACAGCCGGCACCTTTGGCGTGATGGCGCTCTATGGTTCAGTGACGAAGACGGATCTCTCAAGGTTCGGCAATCTCTTCCTCATGGCGCTCTTCGGTTTGATCATCGCTACGTTGGCCAACCTCTTTATCAAGAGCAGTGGCTTCGACCTCATTCTGAGCTATGTCGGTGTCGTGCTCTTCGTAGGTCTCACGGCGTGGGACAGTCAGCAGATCAAGCGGGCCTTGTCTATGCAGGCGGGTATGGACGAGAGTGCTCAAAAAGTGGCTTTGTTGGGAGCCCTCGAGCTTTACCTCGACTTCATCAACCTTTTCCTCTATCTGCTGAGGATCTTTGGAAGGAGCGACAACTAAGTTGTCTGACGATTACCGTCTTGGTAATTTAATTTTGATATACTCGTAATGGCCGGCATAAAGCCGGCCATTATGCTTTATGCAGATCATTGCACTTTATTCATGCCATTGTACTTTATGCATGCCCTTGCAACACTAACCATATATATACTTTACGCTCTTGGGTTGATAATTGCATATTTATTATAGTTATATTCCGAAACTTTTATTCCGTTAGATTTATTTGCAAGATAATTGCATATTTGTTTGCATAATCCAAATGAATATACTAATTTTGCACACATAAAAAGGATAAATATACATAATACGCAATACGATGAAGGTTAAAGGTCAGCGGTTGGATGCCATCAAGATGATTCTTTCGAGCAAGGAAATCAACAGTCAGGAAGATCTGATGAAGGAGCTTCAAGGCGAGGGTTTCCCAGTGACACAGGCTACGTTGAGCCGCGATCTCAAGCAGCTCAAGGTGGCTAAGGCGGCGAGCATTAACGGTGACTATGTCTATGTGTTGCCCAATGAGACGATGTATCACCGCATTCATACACCGCTCAAGGCAGTGGAGATGATGACCGTGCCGGGGTTTAAGGACATACATTTCTCCGGCAATATCGGCGTTATCCATACGCGGCCGGGCTACGCCAGCAGCATAGCTTATAATATCGACAACAGCGACATCCCGGAAATCATGGGGACGATAGCGGGTGACGATACTATCTTTATCGCTATCAAGGAAGACGCTGACCACAACGCGATCATCGATGCCCTGCATGACAATTTGATATTTTAGTATTATACCGACTTTCTAATAGATAGATAATGAAAGATGTGAAAGTATTGGTAGCCGACGAGAGTCATATTAAATATGTCGACACCATATTGAAAACCATAGCTGATGCTGCCAAGGTGAGAGGCACCGGCATAGCCAAGCGCTCACCTGAGTATGTGGCGACAAAGATGCGGGAGGCTAAGGCGGTCATCGCCCTCGATGGGGACAAATTTGCTGGCTTCAGTTATATTGAGACTTGGGGCAACAAGCACTATGTCACGACCTCGGGACTGATCGTTCATCCCGACTACCGTGGGCTGGGTCTTGCCAAGCGTATCAAGAACCTCACCTTCACGCTTGCCCGCGTGCGCTGGCCCCATGCCAAGATCTTCTCGCTGACCAGCGGCTCTGCTGTGATGAAGATGAACACGCAGCTCGGTTACCTCCCCGTGACCTTCAAGGACCTCACCGATGATGAGTCGTTCTGGCGTGGCTGCGAGGGCTGTATCAACTCGGACATCCTTCACCGCACCAACCGGCAGTATTGCATCTGTACGGCGATGCTTTTCGATCCCGCCGAACATCTGCCTGTCCGCCTTCCTGATGACGTGATGGAGAGAATAAGGAAGATCGACGGAATCAAATAGACATTCACAATTCATAGAAAAACAATAAAAAAACAAAACGATATGGCAAAGAAGAAAGTGGTTGTCGCCTTCAGTGGCGGTCTGGATACATCTTATACAGTGATGAAACTCTCCCAGGAAGGTTGGGACGTCTATGCTGCTTGTGCTAACACCGGCGGCTTCTCAGCAGAGCAGCTGAAGAAGAACGAGGAGAACGCTTATAAGCTCGGAGCCGTGAAATATGTCACGCTCGATGTCACACAGGAATATTATGCCAAGAGCCTGAAGTACATGATCTTCGGCAATGTGCTGCGCAACAACTGTTATCCTATCTCTGTCTCTTCAGAGCGTATCTTCCAGGCCATCGCCATTGCGCGTTATGCCAATGAGATCCAGGCTGACGCCATCGCCCACGGCTCTACGGGTGCCGGCAATGATCAGATTCGTTTCGATATGACCTTTCAGGTCATGGCGCCGAAGATGGAGATCATCACGCTCACCCGTGACAAGGAGCTGTCGCGTAAGGAGGAGGTCGACTATCTCAATGCCCACGGCTTCTTTGCCGACTTCACGAAACTCAAATACAGTTACAATGTAGGTATCTGGGGCACGAGTATCTGTGGCGGTGAACTTCTCGATCCTACCCAAGGTCTGCCGGAGAGCGCTTATCTGAAACATGTCACAGCAAAAGAGCCTGAGGCGGAGCTGCGTATCACTTTCAAGAAAGGTGAGATCGAGGCTGTCAATGGCGAGCATTTCGATGACAAGGTGAAAGCCATTCAGAAGATTGAGGAGATCGGTGCAAGCTATGCCATCGGCCGCGACTGCAATGTGGGTGACACGATCATCGGTATCAAGGGACGGGTAGGCTTCGAGGCCGCTGCTCCGAAGATCATCATTGAGGCACACCGCCTGCTCGAAAAGTCGACTCTGAGCAAGTGGCAGCAGTACTGGAAGGACCAAATCGCCAACTGGTACGGCATGTTCCTCCACGAGAGTGAGTATCTTGAGCCTGTGATGCCCGATATGGAGGCGTTCCTCACTTCTTCGCAGCGCCATGTCAACGGCACCGCCATCCTCAAGCTTCGTCCTTACACCTTGCAGACGGTGGGTGTAGACAGTGACGACGACCTCACGAAGTCGAAGCTCGGCGAATATGGTGAAATGAACCACGGTTGGACCGCGCAGGATGCCAAGGGCTTCATCAAGCTGCTCAGCATGCCACTCAAAGTGTATTACGGAACACATCCCTTCACCGAAGAGAAGAGAGGAGAGTGAAGATACATTAAACAGGATAGTAAAGGTTATGCAATTTGATTCATCACTCCTCACTCCTCACTCCTCACTTATAAGAGTCGGAATATTGGGTGCCGCTGGTTACACGGGCGGTGAATTGATTCGTGTGCTGGTCAACCACCCGCAGGCCACCATCGTCTTTGCCAACAGTGAGAGCCATGCGGGTGACGATGTCACCTCCGTTCACGAAGGCCTCTATGGCGACACGGATCTGAAGTTTACCTCCGACCTGCCTTTCGACAAGGTGGACGTCGTGTTCTTCTGCTTCGGTCACGGCAAGAGCGAGGCTTTCATGAAGGAGCACGATATCCCAGAGCGGGTCAAGGTCATCGACCTCGCCCAGGACTTCCGGCTGGCTCCGAAAGAGATGGTGCATACGCAGCACCCCACGCCGGAGGCTCACGACTTCGTCTATGGTCTCCCGGAGATCAACCGCAGCAAGATCGCTTCAGCGATGCACGTTGCCAACCCCGGCTGCTTCGCGACCTGCATCCAGCTTGGTCTGCTCCCCGCTGCTAAGCTGGGGCTCATCAAGCACGATGTCAGTGTCAATGCCATCACGGGCTCGACGGGAGCCGGTGTGAAGCCGGGTGCGACGACGCATTTCTCCTGGCGCTCAGGCAACATCAGCATCTACAAGGCTTTCAAGCATCAGCATATCCCGGAGATCAGGCAGAGTCTCACCCAGGTACAGGGCACGCTCGAGGCTTCCATCGATTTCATTCCTTACCGGGGCGATTTCCCACGGGGAATCTTCGCTACCGAAGTGGTGAAGACGGAGGCAGACCTCGACACGATCGTGGCAGGATACAAAGCCTTCTACCAGGATCAGCCTTTCACGCATTATGTCGACAAGGCGCTCGACCTCAAGCAGGTCGTCAACACGAACAAGGCGCTCGTCCATTGTGATAAGGTGGATGACAAGCTCCTCATCACATCGTGTATCGACAACCTTCTCAAAGGGGCTGTCGGACAGGCGGTGGAGAACATGAATATCATGTTCGGGATCGAGGAGACGATGGGGTTGAGGCTGAAAGGAGTGGCGTTCTGAAGCCCGTTCAAAAAGCCCTTCCCCTTAATCCCCTCCCCAAAGGGAAAGCCCCTCCCCTTAATCCCCTCCCCAAAGGGGAGGGGGTGATTACCGGCAAGAGCTAATGGGCAAGAGATAAAACAGACATAATACAGACATAATAAAACAGACATCATAAGAAACAGACAAAGAAACAGATATAATAATACACATATTATAATATAGTAATATTAAAACATTAATAATAAAATAAATACCGCACCCAATAACCCCTTGATAACCCTTGAAACATATCAACCCCTCCCCTTTGGGGAGGGGATTAAGGGGAAGGGCTTAAGGGGCTTGAATTATGCAACCATATAAAGTTTTTTCATTATTCGACGTCAACATTGTACGGGGCAAAGGTGCCCGCGTATGGGACGATAAAGGACAGGAGTATCTCGACTTCTACGGAGGTCATGCTGTCATCAGCATCGGTCATAGCCATCCTCATTATATCCAGGCCGTCTACGACCAGGTGCAGAAGATAGGCTTCTATTCCAACAGTGTCATCAACCGTCTGCAGGAGCAGTTGGCTGATCGCCTCGGAAAGATAAGCGGCTACGAGGACTACAGCCTCTTTCTTATCAACAGTGGCGCCGAGGCCAACGAGAACGCGCTCAAGCTCGCCAGTTTCCACAACGTGCGCCGTCGTGTGCTGGCTGTGCAGCACTCGTTCCATGGACGTACCTCGCTGGCGGTAGAGGTCACGGACAACAAGAAATATCTCGCCCCGATCAATGACAATCAACAGGTGACCTTCCTTCCGATGAACGACCTGAAAGCATGGGAAGAGGAGCTTGCCAAGGGCGATGTCTGTGCGGTTATCCTTGAGTGTATCCAGGGCATCGGGGGCTGCGTCATGGCCACGCCTGAGTTCGCCCAGGGCCTGGCGAAGGCTTGTAAGAAATACGGCACGGTGCTGATCTGCGACGAGATCCAGTGTGGATATGGCCGCAGTGGAAAGTTCTTCGCCCATCAATGGCTTGGCATCAAGCCAGACCTCATCACTGTCGCCAAGGGCATCGCCAACGGGCTGCCGATGGCGGGTGTGCTGATCTCCCCCGATTTTCCGCCTGTCATCGGACAATTGGGTACCACGTTCGGCGGCAACCATCTTGCTTGTGCAGCAGCCCTCGCTGTGCTCGATGTCTTCGAGAAAGAGCATCTCGTGGAGAACGCCAACGAGGTGGGGACTTATTTCATCGACCAGCTGCGTCAGCTTCAACAGACAAACAGTCATATCCTCGAAGTGCGCGGCCGCGGGCTGATGGTCGGTCTTGTGCTCGATATGCCTCATAAGGAGATACGTGCGCGTCTCATCCATGAGCAGCATGTGTTCACAGGATGTGCCGGGACAAACATCCTCCGCATCCTGCCGCCGCTCATCATCACGAAGGCGGATGTCGACGACTTCATCTTCCGTCTGAAGAACGTCCTCGACGAGTTGTAAGATTATCGTCCGTACAGGCTCTAATTAAACAATTATGAAAATAGCAATCATTGGTGCCGGAGAGATGGGGGGCGCTTTCGCCGCCGGACTTCTCAAAAGCACATTACTCAAAGATTCTCTGTTCAAGCCGGAAGATATCACGGTGTCCAATCCGCATGAGAATAAGCTTCTTCGCTTCCAGGAACTTGGTGCCAGTGTGACTACAGACAACAAGGTGGCTATTGCCGGTGCCGACTTTATCACCATTGCCGTGAAGCCGAAGGTCGTCAAGACGGTCATCGACGAGCTTAAGGCTTTGATCGATGCTGACAGTCAGACGATTGTCAACATGGCGGCAAGCATCTCCATCGCGCAACTCAGTGAGTGGCTCGACAAGGACGGCATAGTGCCGGACATCGTTCAGGCGCTGCCAAATATCGGCATCGCCGAGCGTGCCTCCATGACGTTCCTCTCCCCGAGCAAGCAGGCTTTACCCCATCTCGATAAGGTGCAGACGATCTTCAACAGTGTCGGCAATTCGCTGGTCGTTGACGAGTCGCTGCTCAACGCGGGTACGGCGCTCTCGGGTTGTGGCATCGCTTATATCATGCGTTTTGTGCGTGCTGCTTCAGAGGCTGGCGTGGAACTCGGTTTCAAGGCTGACGATGCCAAGAACATCGTCTTGCAGACCATGCAGGGGGCTATCAGCTTGTTGAAAGCCACGGGCAGTAACCCGGAGGCAGAGATAGATAAGGTGACGACACCCGGCGGCATGACGATCAGAGGGCTCAATGCCATGGAGCAGGCTGGATTCACCAATGCGGTGATACAAGGGTTCAAAGGTTGCTTAAAATGATAGAGACAAGATGAAAAGAATCGTAATAAAGGTGGGATCCAACGTGCTGACACGGCCCGATGGCAATATCAATGTCACGCGGGTGTCGTCTATCGTTGATCAGATCGTTTGGCTGCGGCAGCACGACTATGAGGTCATCCTCGTATCTTCCGGCTCACTGGCTTGTGGAAAAGGCGAGCTGAGTCCGGGACGCAAACTGGACAGTGTGCAGCAGCGCCAGCTTTTCTCGTCTATTGGTCAGGTGAAGCTTATCGGCCTTTATTATGATCTCTTTCGTGAGTATGGCGTGCATGTCGGCCAGATGCTGACGATGAAGGAGAGTTTCTCCACCCGTGGCGAGTATCTCAACCAGCGTTCCTGCATCTCGGTGATGTTGGAGAGTGGAGTCGTGCCGATTATCAATGAGAACGACCCTGTGAGCGTCACGGAACTGATGTTCACAGACAACGATGAGCTCGCTGGTCTTGTGGCTTCGATGATGAACGCCAAGACGCTCATCATCCTTACCAATGTTGATGGCATCTACAATGGGGACCCCAAGGCATCGAACACGCGCGTCATCCCGATGGTCAACTACGACCGTGATCTGAGTGAGTATGTTCAAGACTCCAAGAGCAACTTCGGCCGCGGAGGAATGGTGACGAAGCTGAAGATCGCCAGTAAGGTAGCCGATGAGGGTATCAAGGTGATTATTGCCAATGGTACGGCGGATGACATCCTCGTCAACCTTGCCCAACATCCGCAAGCGACGATGCACACGGAGTTCCGGCCCAATCCGAGCCCCACCTCACGTATCAAGAAATGGATAGCCCACAGCGAGAGTTTTGCGCAGGGGCGCGTCGTCATCAATGCCAAGGCCGAGGAGGCGCTCAAAGGCGACAAGGCCGTGAGTCTGCTGCCCGTGGGCGTGACGGCTGTGGAAGGCGACTTTGAGGAAGGTGACATTATCGATGTCGTCAATCCCCGGGGAGAGACAATCGCCCTCGGACGTAGCAGCTACAGTGCTGCTGAGGCCCGGAAGGTGATCGGCATGCATGAGGTTAAACCGCTCATCCATTACGATTATCTGTACATGGAATAGAAAATCATATAAACAAGATGGCTACAGAATTACAAGATACGTTCAAAGCCGTGAAGGAGGCCTCGAAATCGCTGGTGCTTCTCAGCGATGCGCAACGCAACGAGATTCTCCAGGCCGTTGCCGATGCCATCGATGCGCATCAGGCTGCGATATTGAAGGCCAATGCCGATGACCTGAGGAAGGCGGGTAAAGACTATGCTTTCTATGATCGGCTTCTCCTGACGCCGCAGCGTCTGAAGGATATAGCCAACGACATGCGGCACGTCGCGACGCTCCCTTCACCCCTCGGCCGGGTGCTCAAAGACAAGACGTTAGACAATGGGCTCCATCTGAAGCGGGTCAGTGTGCCTTTTGGTGTCATTGGCATGATCTTCGAGGCGCGGCCTAATGTCACCTTCGACGTCTTCTCGCTCTGTTTCAAGAGTGGCAATGCCGCTGTGCTGAAGGGCGGCAAGGAGGCAGACGGCACGAACCGGGCTGAAGTGGCTGTCATCCACGAGGGGCTTCAGCGCTATGGCATCAATACGCAGGTCGTCGAGCTCTTACCCGCCACCCATGAGGCAACTGGGGCTATGCTTACCGCTGTGGGCTACATCGATCTCTGTATCCCGCGGGGCAGTAAGCGCCTGATCAGTTTCGTGCGCGACACGGCCAAGGTGCCGGTCATCGAGACGGGAGCGGGCGTGGTGCATTGTTACTTCGATGAGACGGGCGACTTGGAGAAAGGCAAGCGGATCGTTGACAATGCGAAGACGCGACGCTGCACGGTATGCAACACCCTTGACACATTATTAATAAACAGTCATCGTCTGCCGGATCTCCCGGCACTTGTCGCTCCGATGGCACCAAAGGGGGTGAAGATCCATGCGGACCGTAGGGCCTATACCGTGCTTGCGGGACATTATCCCGATGACCTGTTAGTGAAGGCTGGTGATCCCGACATCTGGTATGCGGAATGGCTGAGCATGCAGTTGGGCGTATGCACGGTGGACAGTCTTGATGAGGCATTGCAGCATATCGCCACCTATGGCAGCGGCCACAGTGAGAGTATCGTGACCGAGGACGCGGCGCATGCCCGCCGTTTTGAACAGATGGTGGATGCCGCCTGTGTCTATGTCAATGCGCCGACAAGCTTTACCGATGGTGCCCAGTTCGGCTTGGGAGCGGAGATCGGCATCTCTACCCAAAAGCTCGGGGCGCGCGGACCTATGGCGCTTGAGGAGATCACAACCTATAAGTGGCTCATAGAAGGGAATGGACAGATAAGGGAATGTTGAATGTTAAGTGTTGAATGTTGAATGAAGAGTGAGGAATGAACAGGGAGGTATTGGTTGCAGTGGCCGCCTCCAATGGCGGCCACCATCCGAGAAAGTGATAAAAAGCAGCGGGAGGTTAGTTACCCTTCACCGGGTGGCCGCCATTAGAGGCGGCCACTGCAAGCAACAGAATATATAATATTTAGAAACAAAGGATATATGCGGACATTTTTCAACGTACAAGACATTGGGAGTTTAGATGAGGCCTTGAAGGAAGCATTGGAGGTAAAACAGAACCGGTTCGGCTATCAGCAGCTCGGTAAGAACAAGACGTTGCTGATGATCTTCTTCAACAACTCGCTTCGCACGCGTCTCTCTACGCAGAAGGCGGCGATGAACCTCGGCATGAACGTCATCGTGCTCGATGTCAATGCCGGTGCCTGGAAGTTAGAGACGGAGCACGGCGTCATCATGGATGGCGACAAGAGTGAGCATCTGCTCGAAGCGATCCCCGTGATGGGATGTTATTGTGATATCATCGCCGTGCGCTCGTTTGCCGGGCTGAAGGATCGTGACTACGACTATGCGGAGACTATCGTCAACCAGTTTGTGAAATATTCCGGTCGTCCGGTAGTAGCCATGGAGACGGCTACGGTCCATCCGTTGCAGGCTTTCGCAGACCTTATCACGATACATGAGAAATGGTCGGAGCTGCAGAGCAATCCGGCGACCAAGCGGTCTTATGACCGTCCAAAAGTGGTGATGACATGGGCACCTCACTGCCGTGCCCTGCCTCAGGCTGTGCCTAACTCGTTTGCTCAGTGGATGAACGCGGCAGATGTCGACTTCGTCATCTCGCAGCCGGAAGGTTATGAGCTTGACCCGAAGTTTACAAAAGGTGCAACGATCGAATACGACCAGCACAAAGCGTTGGAGGGGGCGGACTTCGTCTACGCGAAGAACTGGAGCTGCCCGGGCGTAAAGGATCCTGCCGATTATGGTAAGATCCTCTCCAAGGATATGTCGTGGACGATCGACGAGACGCACATGTCATGGACGAACGATGGCTATTTCATGCACTGTCTGCCTGTTCGCCGTGGACTCATCGTGACGGACGACGTCATAGAGAGCGATCACAGTCTCGTCATCCCCGAGGCTGCCAACCGCGAGATCTCTGCCGGGGTGGTACTCAAGAGGGTCTTGGAGAGTTTGTAGTTTAGAAGTCGCGGAAGTCTGCATTGGCTTTGCTATAATGTACGTTCTTCACTACGCCAATGGACAATCTTTGCATCATGTTTTTACGAAAGGAAGCCAACAGGTCTGGCAGCACAAGCGCAGGTCATCGTCAAGACCGAAAAGCGCAAGCAACGTGTTGTCAAGACCATTGGCTCCAGTCGGGATACAGATGAGATAGAACAACTGATGGCTTAGCACACTGGTTTCACTACTTCTACTCTCATGCCAAGAGCACTGATGATCCTATAAAAAGCACCGACGCTGGGTGTGATGATACCATTTTCTATTTTTGAGATATACGACTTGGTCGTGTGAGTGCGTTTTGCAAGTTCAGCCTGAGTCATATTGGCTTCTTTCCGAGCGTCGTGAAGTATCTGACCCGAGTAGAAAGAGTACGCCTTCTCCTCTGCCAATGCTCGCTCG